>JAHDFX010000357.1 GCA_020627965.1 Saprospiraceae bacterium
AAAATCAATGAACTTTTTAAATTATTTAATCATAATTAGAACCAATCACCCCTGCGCCACAGGGGGCATAATAAAGCCAGCTCCCTCAAAGCCTGCCAAGCCTAAAACTCACTCGCTACGAAAGTAGTACAAGCGAGGAAGCGGTAGCCCTCGCGGTACTACTTTCTTCACTGCCTCGTAGCTCAAGGGCAGACGGAGAAACTGCAAACTAAACTGGGGAGGCGACCACTCGAAAGCCGACACGAGAGTTGCGGCTCGTCGAATCGAAGCCGTTGCGAATAGCTACCCGGCAGCCCCTGGCAATACCGTACCAACTGCCGCCGCGCACCACACGGATGGAGCCTCCTGATGCTCCTGTAGGGTTACGCTGATAAGCACTCTTATAAGTTCCATACCAGTCACTACACCACTCCCATACATTACCACTCATATCACATAAGTCTAAGTCATTTGGCATTTTACCCATGACAGGTCTTGTACCACCTCCTGAATTTGAAGTATACCAGGCTTCATAATCCAAATTGTTCCCGCCACTATACTTATAACCCTCTGCATATCTACCGCCACGAGCAGCATATTCCCACTCCGCTTCCGTTGGTAAACGATATTCACGTCCAGTACTTTTACTTAGCCATTTACAATAAGCTACTGCACCATACCAACTCACTTTCATGACAGGATGGCTTTCATAACCTGATTTCACACGATAATAACTGCCTTGTTTTTCTATTTTCGCAGCACTGCTTACAATCTCATACCATTCCCTTCCTCCTTCACTACGATTGCCTTCACTATTCAGAAAAGCTACAAATTCTTCATTCGTTACTTCATGTTCGCCCATCAAAAAATCATCTACATACACCTTGTGAACAGGCTTTTCATCATCCTCACATTCACCTTGCTCCGGTGTGCAGCCCATCATGAACTCTCCTCCTTCTACCAATAACATACCCTCAGGGATGGGGTCGGGTGGACGAGTTGTCACTTTTGTCGGTTGAGTTTGTTGGCTTGAAGTCGGTTTACTGAAAACCTGTGTGCCAAAGCACATGTCGTCCAATAACCAGCCAGAGGGACGAATCAGTTGCTGGGCATTATTCCTTTTCACTTCTTTACTCACCTCTCCAATAATACTCCCTTGTAAACAACCTCCGCTTTTAATTTTTCGAGCTAATATCTCTGCAAACTGATTGTAGTCAGATACTGTTGTATTTTCAGCCGTAGAGAACACCACAAGGGAATTTTCCAGCGCAGAAATAGAGGCCATTCCCAGCCCAAGATTCCTCGTTTCCGAAGGTGTCCAGCTTCTTGCAAAAGGATTATTGCGACAAGCATCCATCAGGATAAGTTTAGGTTTTTCAGGACTGTTTATTTGCTGTAGGATATAGTTTACATCCATGCAGTAGCGTCTGACCTGTGCTTTATTCATTGGATTGGCGTCTACCTGAAAACCATGCCCAGCATAAAAAACAATGGCTTCCTGATAGCTTTTTAGTTTCTGTGCAAAATTATCTACTGCATCGTAGAGTTTGTCTTTTTCCAGGTTATAACCCAATACGACATCATAGCCTTGCGATTTAAGCGCATCAGCTATCGTATTTGCGTCATTAGCAGGTTCTCTAATAGGTACACTATGTTGGTATTTGCTATTTCCAATGACGAGGGCAATACCTGTATTTCCATCAGTTCTTATCCAGTCCCGGTGGTTGGTCTTTGTCGTTTGTGCCAATAAACTGATGTAGCACCAACTAAAAATCAGAAGTGTTAGTAATTTTTTCATAAGTCTGGTTTTTAAATTCCACAAGGTTGAAACTCATTGCTTTCGTAAAAGCGATGAATTTCAACCTATTAGAAAATGAATAAGTTATTACTGAATATTCCTTATTTTCTGAGGACAGAGAATGTAAGAGGGATTACATCTTGTTCAGACATATTTAACATATAAGAAATCGTGCCATTTTTTACAGCGGAGATGATATCCTCGTCTCCTGCTGCCTGTGTACCTAATATTTTAGTCAATCGTTCCTGTGGGCTAAACTTGCTGCCCATAGACTCCATTTTCTCCATAAGCGTCTGAATATCAACCTCCACCCTCGAAATCAGCACAATCAGTGTTTCTGATTCTGGTACTGCTGCTCCGGGCTTATCCGAAATTGTAATAAAATTATCCTTATCTGGAATATTAACCACTGTTCCAATGCCACCTGCCGTGGGTTTGCCGATGACCTGATCGGCATTTAATGGGAGGCGGAAGTTGCGTGCACCTTCCAATTCATCCGTTGTCCCTACTCCCGGATAAAAACCATACATTTTATTGCCTGAATTTACGGCAAATACATATAAAAGTCCATTACCTTCGACAGCTAATTTATAGTAGGTACCTGCCGGGTAAGCATTTTTCGTACGGAAACCTATAGTCTTTACATACACGCTGACTGGTTTGGAAACTGGAGTAGGTTTCCCAACAATTTGGTCTCCCATCATCTTAGTATTGACAACCTCTACCAGATTGCTTTCATCACGCTGATAAGCCATCGGTGCAAGTTCGCCATTCGCCCAGTACTGAAATTTGATACTACCTTCTAAGGGTTCAAGGGTCAAGGGGACTTGTGAGGTTACAGGGATCTGTTGAATTGTTGTCCCACCGTTTTTTCCAAGACTTGGTTTCCCCGGATTAACAGAGTTTCCTAATACTGGTTTATCAATGTTTAAGTCATACCAGACTGGTAGCTCCAACTTTTTAAATAGGAGGTTATTCATAGTAGATAAAACAAGCTGTAACCGTTCTTCTCTATCTTCTTTACGTTTGCCAATAACCGCCACTATTTTTTCAAATAAGTTCTTAGCAATAGAAATGATGATAGGCAGATCACCATTACTTACAACTCCATTAATCATTGTGATAGTCGATAGGAATTCATCATTGTATTGATTCACCACAATACGATATTGGTCGGCATATTTATCTGAATACCGGAACGGATCTTTAAGCATTTTTTTCACCTCCTTTATACTACTAATGTCTTTTTTAATTGTTGCCAAATAGACATCATTATAGGTGTATCTAAGTAGATTGTATTCACGCTTAAGTTGTTCATACTGAACAATAGTTAATCCCGGTTTCTGTCCGGTCGCTTTTACCTGTTTGACGATGTCTTCTTTCAGTTTACGATTTTCCACAAACACCTGCATGTCGCTGAGAGTTTGTAAGACTTCACTCAGACTAAGTTGTTTTTGCGCCTGCATGCAGGAAGTCATCATTAGCGTACTGATTGCGATTAAAATGGTCTTTTTCATGTTATTTTTATTTAAGTAATAGATGTAATTATTCATGTTACATCTATATAGAACCACTCATCAGAAATGGTACTTCTTGGAGGCTATTTTTTTAAAAAAGCCCCGGAGTTAAGGAAGCTTAATAAAGGTAGGTACTTATATGTTTACATGTTTTTCTACTTATTTTAAAATCATGCTTACTAGGCTGTTTTGTAGCTTTTAAATAGCCTTAAATACTATATATCAATGATTTACATTTTTTTAAATTAAAAAATCAGATGTTTTGTTGCATTATCTAACCTTAAAAGTACCAAGTTCCATCTAGCGGTTCTTTATCATTGGTATTAATCGAAAATAAATATTATGTTTGGATTGGAAAATAGATTTACACGTAAATCAAACTTCTACAATTATCAATAAAAACAAATTACCATGAAAACTAAATTATTCTTTTTCTTTTTTCTCACAGCTCTGGTTCATTTCTCTTATGCTCAAGTTATATCCAAGAGCAGTGTATTAGTCATAACCGTCGATGTTGCAGGCGAACTTCGTGTTGATGGAGAATTAATAGGCATAGTCAATTCAAACGAAGAGAAAAAAGTGTCATTAACTCCCGGAGAACACATAAT
>JAHDFX010000088.1 GCA_020627965.1 Saprospiraceae bacterium
TGCACAAAAGTCCTTTTCATGGTTTTTCTGTAGAGTTTGCAGAACACCGTTTATATAATCCTGGGGATTCTACGAGGAATATAGACTGGAAAGTGTATGCACGTACAGATAAGTTATTCTCCAAGAGGTTTGAAGAAGAAACCAACCTGCGCTGTCAGATCGTGATAGATAGTTCTTCTTCTATGTATTTTCCCGACGCAGGCGATAAAGATACAGGGCAGGTCAATAAGCTAAGATTTTCAGCTTTAGCCGGAGCAGCTTTGATGAATCTCTTGAAGAAACAGCGTGATGCTTTTGGATTGAGCATTTTTGCAGATGAGGTAGATGTACATACACGCTGCAAGTCCAGCACAGCACACTATAAATTACTACTGTCCCATTTGGATAAACTATTGGAAAACCCTCAACGAGACAAGAAAACTTCTGCTGCCGCAGCTTTGCATCAAATAGCAGACAGTATTCATCGTCGTTCTATGGTGGTGATTTTTAGTGATATGTTTGAGCAAAGTGAAGATACAGAGCGTTTGTTCTCCGCTTTGCAACATCTTAAGCACAACAAACATGAAGTCGTTTTATTTCATGTTGTAGATAAAAGTAAAGAAATAGATTTTGAGTTTGAAAACCGTCCTTATATCTTTATTGATATGGAAACTGGCGACAAAGTCCGTCTGCAATCCAATCAAGTAAAAGATTATTATACGGAACAAATGCTCAAATTTCGGGACGAGTTGGAAATGAAATGCCTACAATATCAAGTAGATTTTGTAGAAGCAGACATTAACCAAGGCTTTCGTCAGGTGCTTTTGCCTTATTTGGTTAAGAGAAATCGTATGGGGACTTAAACACGTTCTTAAAGACCATTCCGAAGGGCAAAGTTTCAATATCAGTATAAAGTATATTAACACGATAACACGACGCACAATAACACAAAAGAAAAATGGTTAAATTATCAGAAATATCAACTCGTGCCCCCGAAGGACTGAACAGAGATAAGGTAGAGAAGGGCATGAAAGAAATGTATAAACGCATTGGTGAATTGCAGGAAATGATGCTGGCAGGAGAGCAGCATAGTCTACTCGTTGTATTTCAGGGGATGGATGCCAGTGGCAAAGATGGATTAACAAAACGAGTTTTTCGCTATTGCAGCCCTGTAGGTATTCGTGCTCAGGGTTTTGGTAAGCCAACAGAAGATGAATTTGCCCATGATTTTCTATGGCGTATCCACAAACATACACCAGCTAAAGGCATGATTCAGGTCTTTAATCGTTCTCATTATGAAGATATTCTCATACAACGTGTACATGGTTGGATAGATGAAGAGCATGTAGAGGTCAGAATCAACGCAATTAATGCTTTTGAGAGTTTATTGCAAAAAGATAATAATACTACAATACTTAAATTTTATCTGCATTTATCAGAAGAACGCCAATTAGAAAAATTACAGGAAAGAATTGACCTGCCACGCAAAAATTATAAGCATAATAGCGGAGATTGGGAACAGCGTAAACATTGGGATAAATATATGGAATGTTATGAAGGTGCAATCAATCGTTGTAATATAGCTCCGTGGTATATCGTTCCGGCTGACCAGCGTTGGTACAGGAACTTTTATGTGACTCAAACCGTTCTTAACACATTGGAAAACCTAAATATGGAATATCCGCTCCTGGACAAGGACAACCTGGGAGAGGGTGTTGGTATTAAAAAGAAGGATAAAGGTAAGGATGAATAAAGTTAGAGTAGACAAATGGTTATGGAGTGTGCGTATTTTCAAATCACGTACTCTGGCAACAGATGTTTGTAAATCAGGAAAGGTCAAAATTGGAGAAAAGCCAGTAAAAGCCTCGTATATGCTATCGGTTGGAGAAACCTTATTGGTGCGCAAAGAGGGCTTCGACATGGTCTTCAAAGTAGTCAAACTAATAGATAAGCGTGTATCAGCTACATTGGCAGAACCTTGTTATGAAAACCTTACCTCTGAAGATGAAATGAATAAATACAAGGACTGGTATGTAGGTAAGGGCATAGCAGAAAGGCGTGAGAGAGGAGCTGGTCGCCCTACCAAGAAAGAAAGAAGAAACATTGATCGGTTTAAAGGGTAAATCTTGTGGCTTGGAATTACTAATCCTCTTTCAGCGCTTCAAAATACCCTGTCTGCCTGTTTTTCTGTACATTATTCCAATTATAATAACGCCCATTCATAGCCACATAAACACCAGGCGGTAAAGTTTGTACAAAAGCCAGGGCACTACCTAAGTTGAAAAAACCATCTGAAGAAGTACCAAACTCATAAGGAATCATAGCTCCTGTCAAAACGATGGTCTTATTTTTAAGTTTTTTACTTTTTGCCAATACAGAAGCCGTAATCACCATTGTATCTGTGCCATGTGTAATCAGGATTTTTTCGTAGGGACAACGTTCACAATTATAGGTAATCAGCTGGCGATCTTCATCGGTCATTTCCAGACTATCAACCATCATTAATGTACGAATGGTAATATCAAGGGTAGAACGTCCCAGCTTAAACATATCATGAAGGTGAGTGTTTTGAAAATATAATTCACCAGTGATCATGTTATACTCCTTGTCGAAAGTTCCGCCGGTTACATAACATACTATCTTTTCTTTCATTCTATTATCCAAATTGTTGCAACGATTTTCTCTTTTATTTCTGCCCTTTTTTGACAATACTCCGTATTGGTTTTTGCTTTTATCAGTCAAATGTAAATCGACATAAAGCTCATACATTTAGGTCTTAAACGAATGCGGAGTATTCTCAATATCAATACGGAGTATTGTCGTTAAAAACGTCCATCATATCTTACCTTAGCATTGTCTAGATAACCTTGAGTTTTCAGATAAAAAATCAGTAAAATAAGTGCAACGAAAAAGAGAATAAGTAAACCGATTTTGATGTAAGAAATTGGCTTTTTGCCATTTACCCGACCTGTTTGCCCATTTATAGCAAATTGATAAATCTTGTTTTGATATTTATAAGAACATAACCAGACTGGCAGCATAATATGCTTGAAAGTCTGATTAAATTTTTGAGATTGCACCATTAAAAAGCGTTGTTGGTCACCGCCTAACTCTGCGGCACACAGCGCCCGTAATTTTTGATCCATAATGACATTGGCGTTTTCATAGCCTTGTTTTACATTGAGGTCATACACTTCTGCTTCCCAGCCAAGCATATATCTTGGATCATAATTGATAACGTCTTCCAACTTAAAAGGGGAAATTCTTTCCATTAATTGTTGTTCCACATGTTGAGAACCTACAACAAGAATATCATCAAAGAAATGACTCAGGTGCCCGCTTCGACGTGTCCAGCGAATTTGTTGAACACGTTGCGTTTGCCACTGTCCGTTTACATTTACTCTTTTAGTAGTATAGTAATGATGCCCGGCTTCACCACTCCAGTTAGATTCTGTTTGTGCATCGTAAGTCCAGAATGGCAGATAAATCCCGTGTAGGGCTTCCATCTTGGCCAGCTTTTTTAGCTTGGAGGGATGGAACCAGCCCTTTTTTATCCATTTATCAAATAGAATCAAGCCATCTTCATGTGGCACACGAAATGGTATAATGCCTACGGGTTGGATAAAATTATGTTCAAAAGCTTCGAGGTTAATATTTTTTGAACCACAAAAAGCACAATCGGCGGCTACATCTGTGGTGCCGACCATAAATTTAGCTCCACAACTCTGACAATCCAGTACTTTTTGTCCTTCTTCTTCTGGTACCAGCTTTTCAGCTTCCCGAATGGCTTTTTCTAAAGCAGCTTCCTTTACTTCATCATTACAATCATGAACATCTTCCCCATAGCCGCAATACTCGCAATTGATGCGTAATTTTTCGGCAGAATAAATAAAGCGCCCGCCACAGGACGGGCATGGAATATTCAATACTTTTTCTAAAACAGGTGCGTCGGACATAGTGGGTCTTTATAGTCGTGCTAATAATTCTTTTTTCTTTGTATCGAATTCTTTTTGTGTTAAAATGCCAGATTCTTTCAGCTCACCAAGATCCTTGAGCATCTTCATGATATCTTCTTTTGTTTCTTTTGGTGCGGCAGCCTGATTTTGATTTTGTTGCTGTTGGTTTTGGTTTTGCGCCATTTGGTTCATCATGTTATTACCTAAGCCCATACCTATACCAACGCCAATACCTTCACCTGCGCCTCCTGGGTTGTTAGCAGCTGCTTCAATCGCATTAGCACCTTGAAACTGAGTGAATTTATTCATGTCATCCACCATATTCATGTTGGTCATCTTATCATAGAATTCCTCCACCTCTTTTGGCAGTGATGTGCTGGTGATTTGAAATTTGGTCAATTCAATTCCAAAAGGCTCAAAGTCTTCCTGAACAATAGGCATTATTTTCTCTCCTAATTCAGAATAATTACCAACCATATCAAGAACCGATACCTGAGCTTCTGCCAATGCTTCAGCGAACTTGGGAGAAACAATGTCTCTCATTCTTTCTTCTATGGTTTTGGCTTTTAAAACCTGAGCAGTTCCGGCAAACTCTGTAAATAATTTCTTAGGATCTTTTACCTTGACAAAGTAAGTACCAAAAGCTTTTACTCGAACCTGCTTGAATTCCGGATCACGTAGTATGATAGGATTGGGAGTTCCCCATTTAAAATTGGTAAACTGTTTTGTGCTAACAAAGTATACATCAACCTTGAAAGGTGATTTAAAACCCATTTTCCAACTACGCAAAGTAGTCAGAATTGGCATATTGTCTGTAATAAGTTCGTGCCTGCCTGGCCCATATATGTCAGTAATTTGACCTTCATCTACGAAGATTGCTACCTGTGATTCTCTTACGGTTAGTTGTGCACCATATTTGATATTGGCATCTCTGTCGGGAAATTTCCAGATAACAGTATCCTGATCTGATTCCACCCAGTCGATGACCTCAATAAATTCGTCTTTAAAAAAACTAAGTAAACCCATTTTTATAATAAAAGATTGATTAGTAAATATGAATATCCTGGTAATTTGATGTTTTGTTAAACATCTTTCTTCTTATTTCGACAAAATATAAAGATTTGACGATAGAACCAAAAAACATGTTCAAGGTAAGTGGTAGATATTAATAGATGAATACGAAAGAACCCACGATATTAGTTTGTGAGTAGGGAGCATTTGACGATCAGATATCGGTATTCCTGAATGGTCTGTGTTTTGTATGAAGTTATGTGGAATAAAAAATCCCGAACCTTTACAATAAAAAATTCAGGATGTCTAAAATTTGCATGAATTTTTAGAACAATGATAATAATGGATCAACCACCAGTCTCACGACGCAGTTGTGCCATCTGAGTAGACCATAATTGCTTTTGTTCTTCTATTTCATCACCATCGCAAAAATCTGTTAATTCAAATATAGTTTCTCCTGTTACTGGAGATTTTTTCATTCTGAATTCAAGATATTCTCCATCTTCTCCATCTTCCCACTCGAATTTCAATCTTTCATCTTCTATATCATCAATTAACTTGGCAATTTCTTCTGAACCATCCCAGCTATAAGTGTATACATCATCTTGTATATCTACTTCGTCACAAAACCATCTTATCAGACAACTGGCATCAGTGAGAAATTTATATAATATAGTAGGAGAAGCTCTGAATAAGAACTCCATCTCATAAACTACACGCTTCATATATTAAATTTATTTAAAAGTGTGGTCACAATTAAGGATAAAAAAACGATTTTTCCAAATTTTAGTGAACCAAAAGCCTAAAAAAACACTTGTTTTAATGAAGAGTTTGTAAATACTGGCTTTTTCAGACACCGTATACCTAGTATATTGGGCTACTATGTCACAGTAGAATAATTTTTTAACTATTTTTTTACTTAAATTTAACCTGTCACTTGCAACAAATGCCTTATTCCTGTATTTTTGTGTGTTTTTTGGAAGAAAGTAAAATTTTCCATTTAAGTGAGAAATAACAATTTACCATAAATCTGCCGCTAAGAATATGAGACAATTAAAAATTACGAAGTCGATTACCAACCGTGAAAGCCAGTCCCTTGAGAAGTACCTTCAAGAAATAGGAAAGGTAGATCTCTTGACACCGGAGGAAGAGGTAGAACTCGCCAAACGTATCAAACAGGGTGACCAGCAAGCATTGGAAAAATTGACTAAGGCAAATCTTCGTTTCGTCGTATCCGTGGCAAAACAGTACCAAAATCAGGGACTTTCTTTAAGTGACCTGATTAATGAAGGTAATCTTGGCTTGATTAAAGCCGCTCAACGTTTTGATGAGACGAGAGGATTCAAATTTATCTCATACGCAGTTTGGTGGATTCGTCAATCTATTCTTCAGGCATTGGCAGAGCAATCTCGTATTGTGAGACTGCCATTGAATAAGGTAGGTTCTTTGAACAAAATTAATAAAGCTTTTTCCCAGTTGGAACAAGAGTACGAGCGTGAACCATCTTCGGATGAGTTGGCAGAACTGCTCGAAATCAATACCGATGAGGTAGAAACTACGTTGGGAGTAGCTGCACGCCATGTTTCCATGGATGCACCATTCGTTGAAGGTGAAGATAATTCACTTCTTGATGTGCTGGAAAATGGAAACACACCGGGTGCCGACAAAGAACTTACTTACCGTGAGTCGCTACGCAGAGAAATCGAACGTTCTCTGAATACACTCACAGACAGACAAGAAGATGTTATTAAGCTATATTTCGGTATAGGCGTAGAACATCCAATGTCGCTGGAAGATATAGGCGAAAAATTTGGTTTGACGCGCGAAAGAGTTCGTCAAATTAAAGATAAAGCCATCAACAAATTGCGTACTACATCCAGAAGCAAATTACTTAAGTCCTATTTAGGAGCTTAAGACTTTTACAACATACATTTATCGGAGGCACAGTCGTTTGGCTGTGCTTTTTTCTTTTAGGAAGACCGTCCCGATTGGGACTGCAAGAGGCGAGATCGTTCGCTGTGCTCACTGAGAGACCGTATCGCAAGCGATACTAAGAGACTTGACTACAGTGAGTCTGTATTGCAAGTGTGCTCAGAGAAGGGAGGTTTTTCTGTTTGAAAAATTTAACTTACTCAATAACCCAATAGGTCAGTCCATAAAGTGAAATCCTGGAATGGATCGGTTTTGCCTTAATGACCTGGGCTTTACCGATAGCCTCCTTCGCCATCTGGACATTTGCGAATTTATCACCAAGAGCCTGGAAACATCATCAGTGGTATTTGAGCAAATTTGAAGATTATCCTAAAGACCGTAAAGCGGTCATCCCATTTTTATGGTGACAAAATATCATAATATTGTAACATAAACACACCTCAAAGCATATATAAACATGAAACAACTTAGCATCATTCTAATACTGGCAATAGCCTTCACTGCTAATGCCCAACAACCCAATAAAAAAGCATATCAATACAACATCAACCTAAACGAAGTCAACAACGACCGTTTACAAGTTGAATTGATCGTACCCAAATTCAAGGGCAACATCAAGACTTTCCATATGCCTAAGATAGTGCCAGGCACTTACAGTATTTACGATTTTGGTCGCTTTGCTTCCAATATGAAAGCCTACGACAAAAAGGGTAGGGAGTTGGAAGTCACTCACCCTACCACAAATACCTGGCGTATTTATAAAGCCAAAAAACTCAAAAAACTGACCTACGCAGTTGATGACAGTTGGGATGATGAAGGCGAAAATCACGTCTTTGAGCCGGGCGGCACCAATATAGAAGTCGGGAAAAACTTTGTCCTCAATAATCAT
This sequence comes from Saprospiraceae bacterium, assembly GCA_020627965.1. Classification (GTDB taxonomy): domain Bacteria; phylum Bacteroidota; class Bacteroidia; order Chitinophagales; family Saprospiraceae; genus JAHDEO01. The sequence goes on from JAHDFX010000088.1 coordinate 7,768, forward strand.
GGTTTCTTTGGTTATTTTGATGGCGAACAGGGACGCCCTTTCTTTCTAAACGTAAAAAAGCCAGGCAATTTTTTCGGTGCGACTTCTATGAAAAAGATAGTCAGCAATGCCAGTCAGGACTTGCTATATTCCAAAGACTATAATGCACTTACTGACGAACCCATCATGTATGCTGATATGGATTACAGGACGATCAAAGTCGGAGAAGCAGATGTGCTGATCGGTGTGTATTCGCCCAATAAGATCATCACTTCTGAATATTTAGCAGAGTTATTAGAACCATTATTACAGGCACAAAGGGAATACCTCGGAGGCACATTGCCTGTAGATCGTTATGCTTTCATTATTTATTTGACAGACGGCTTTTCTATGTCGGGAGGTTATGGGGCATTGGAGCATAATTATTCGTCTTTCTATTGCCTGCCTGAAGCCGAGCCGGAACAGATCGCACAAACCATTGTAGACGTATCTGCACATGAATTTTTCCATATTGTGACTCCATTAAATATCCATTCTGAAGAAATTCATAATTTCAATTATATTGAACCTGAAATGTCTCGCCATCTCTGGATGTACGAAGGGGTAACCGAGTATTCTGCCGGGCATGTACAGGTAAAGCACGGACTCATGTCCACTGAGAAGTTTTTGGAATGGGTAGCTGATAAAGTACGGGGTGCGGAAGAATATAAAGACGACCTGCCTTTTACAAAGATGAGTGGCGGTTGCCTGCATGAACACAAAGACCAGTATTTGAATGTCTACCAAAAAGGAGCTTTAATTGGGCTTTGTCTTGATGTAAAACTCCGTATTTTGTCCGATGGAGATTATGGTATTCAAAACCTGATGCGCGACTTGTCCAAAACTTATGGCAAAGATCAGCCTTTTAAAGATGAAGAATTATTTGACAAGATTACTGAATTGACTTATCCTGAAATTGGTGTTTTTTTAGATCGTTATATAGCAGGAAAAGAACCCTTACCTTTACAATCTTTACTTGCAGAGCTAGGTGTTGAATATGCACCAAAGAAGATGGTCAAAGAAATTACATTGGGCGGATTGGAAAAATCTATTGGAGTAGACTATGACAGTGGAGAGTTCTTTATTGCCGACCCTAATATGCTGGATGAATTTGGTCAAACGATTGGCTTTAAAGCTAACGACCAGTTACGCAGTTGGAACGGACAGGAAATGAATTTCCAAAATGTGAATGAAGTGCTATCAGGTTTTATATTTAGTGCAAAAGCAGGCGATGATTTTTCTGTTACCGTACTGAGAGGCGGGAAAGAAGAAAGATTGACGACGAAAGTCATAGAAGCGAGTGTAGAAAAAGAACATGTATTCAATATAGCCGAGAATCCGACTACCAGACAGGAAAAGCTGAGGATAAGTTGGATTGGTAGATAATGTGCCTGGTCGTAGAATAAAGTCTAATCAAGCACTTATTTACCACAGATTGTAACACAGATTCAGAAAATTTAATGAATATCCAAGTACAACAAATAGCCAAACTCACCGGACACAACGCAGCGGTATATACACTGGTGCCAGGTCAGGAAGCTCACCAATTCCTTTCAGGAGGTGGTGAAGGCTGGGTGGTTGCCTGGAATCTGAATGACCCAGAGAACGGACGATTGCTGGCACAGGTAGAAAGCAATATTTTCTCACTTTGTTACATAGCGGAACGTAATTTACTCCTTGCCGGCAATATGTACGGAGGCTTACATTGGGTTGATTTAAATAATAAAACCGATTTAAAGAATGTAGCCTATCATCAAAAAGGCATCTTTGATATACAATATGTAAACGGTCATATCTACACAGCTGGTGGCGATGGCAAACTGGTTAAATGGTCTATTGAGAACCAGCAACCTTTAGAAACTTTAGAACTGGCATCGGATAGTTTGCGAAGTATAACTTACCAGTCAGAACGCAAAGAATGGGCAATAGGAGCAAGCGACAATGCGATTTATATCCTGAATGAAGACTGGGAGATCAAAAAACGCCTGACCAATGCCCATGAGAATTCTGTGTTTAATGTGCAATACTCTCCAGATAGAAAGTACTTACTTAGTGGCGGACGGGATGCACATCTGCGGGTTTGGAGTGTAGAGCAGGAGTTCAGCCTTTTGGTAGAGCATCCGGCGCATTGGTTTACCGTGAATCATCTGGCTTATCATCCTGATGGGCATATATTTGCTACAGCTAGCCGTGACAAAACCATCAAAATCTGGAATGCAGTTACCTTTGATCTGTTAAAAGTCATTGATGCTACTCGTTATGGGGGGCATATTAACTCCGTAAATCGCTTACTCTGGTCAAGTCACCACAATTATCTTATCTCATGCAGCGATGATCGAACTATTATTGTCTGGGATATTGATATAGAAAACTAATATTGAAATTTTTAAAAAAAAATCTTTTTGTAATTAAACCTTTTGGCAATCCTTGCGTCAAAGAAGCGTAAGACAACAAAACATGTCTTTATTTACAAGAAAAAAAATTATCAAAAATTAAAGAAAACATGAAAAACATCAAATTAATTTTCGCAACACTACTAATGTTGGCAGTAACAACAATGGTATTTGCACAGCGTGGCGGTAATGGTGACCGCATGATCCAAATGATGACAGAGCAACTTGACCTTACTGAAACACAAGTAACTCAGGTAACATCTATTCATGAAGAATTTTCTACTAAGTACAAAGCATTGAGAGATCAGGCTAGTGCAGGAGAGCAGGTTCGTGAAGAAATGAAAGCATTGAATGATCAAAGAAGTGCAGCCATCAATAATGTATTAACAGATGCACAAATTACTAAGTGGAAAGAAGTAAGAAGTGGCCGTAAAGATGCTCGTCCTACTCGTCCTGCTGTACGCCCGGAAGGATCACGTCCAGAAGGTGCAGGAGCAAGCAAAAAACGCCCTAAGAACAAAGCAGAGAAATTGTCTGAAGAGTTAGGTATAAGCAATGATGAGGCGATGAAAGTATTAGCGATTAATAAAAAATACAAAGCAGAGCTTGGTCAGTTGAAAGAAGGCGGTAAGAAAAACCGTAAAAAGGCTAAGAAAATCAAAGCAGCCCGCAAAGCAGAACTATTGGAAATTCTGACTGCTGAGCAATTAGAAAAATTCCAGGAATTACGCAAAGAAAGAAAAGGTGCTAAACAGAAATAAATTCAAATAAGCACCTAATTGAATTTATAAAGAGAAGAGGGGCTGGAAAGTTCGTTATTACAGATAGAGAAAAGGAGTTTCAACGAAATGGACGGTCTCTCTTCTCCTATATGGGTATAGTCTCACGTCTCTCGTGACGAACACAGCGAATGGTCTCTCCGCTCACTCACAAAATCACATTATCATGAAAAATGTAAAATTATGGATCATCTGTGCAGTATTAATAATAGCACAGACGAGTTTTGCGCAAAAACGCGGCGGACATGGTGAACATCGTGCCAATAAAATTGAAAAAATGAAAGCTGAACTTGACCTGACCGATACTCAGGTGGAACAGCTTGAAAAAATCAGAGCCGAATTCAAAACAAAGATGGTGGCTTTGAAAGAGGAGGGAAGTGACCGTGAAGAAATGCGCGAGGCATTTCACCAGCTTAAAGATGAACACCGCACTGCTATTGAAGGTGTACTGACCAATGAGCAACTAGCTAAAATGGAAGCACATAGAGCAGAGAAGAAAGAGCATAGGGCAGAAATACGTGAGAAATTTAAAAGTATAGACAAGACGGCTTTCAAAGAAGAAATGAGAGCCTATAAAAAGGAGAATGTTCATCCTGTAATATTGGCACAAAGAAAAAAAATGGAGGCGTCTATCAGTCAAGCCGACAAGCGTGATATTGAAGAATTGCGTCAGGTCTTCAAAGCAGCCAAAAAAGAAAGGAAAGAAAAAATGGCTCCATTCAAGGAAAACGGAGAACGCCCTACAAGAGAGCAAATGGAGGCTTTTAAGGCAGAGTATGAAAGAAAATATAAAACTCACTTTGAAAAAGCACAGGCACTTACCGAAAAGTATGCCACTCAGATAGATGCGCTTTTAGCAGAAGTAGCAGACGAAAAAGAAACATGGAAATCGGATGTGAAAGACATCAAAAACGAACATTTTGGTGAAATCATGGAAGAAATGAAAGGAAAGAAAGACTGCGACAAAGAAACAGATTGCAAAGGTAAAAGAGGGCATGGCAGAAAAGGACATGCAATGAAACACGGCAGAAAAGGTAAAGATCACCGGGTTCGTTTCTTAATGATGGACGTGGATGAAGAAAAAAGAACTGCTGACAAACCACGGATCAATAAAGGAAAACAAGGCGCTCCGATGAAGGTATATCCAAATCCTTCTACCACTACAAACACCCTGGAATACACAGTAGAAAAAGCAGGAATGGTTAAAGTTGAGTTACACGATAAACAGGGTAATGTCATACAACAGGTATCAAGTGAATACAAGCAAGCAGGCACATACACGGAAACAGTAAACCTGAGCATGCTGAAAGGCATCGTTTATTTCTACGTCATTACAGATGAAAGTGGTGTACGCTCACAGAAATTCATGGTGAGAAAGTAAATTGAAGGTATTGCATTATTGAGAAACCCAGTAACTCAATATTCAAAATAACAACATAGTTTTGATAGACAGCCGGAAATGCCGTTATGGTGTTTCCGGTTTTTTGTATTTTGCGTGGCATTATTAAGATCAATATGAAGTATTGTAAGTTAGTATAGTACATCAACACGTTAACACATCAACACCACAACACATCAATGCGCACAAAAATAATATATGCTCTCTTTGTTACTCTGGCATTTCTGTTGATGTATTGCAACAGACCAGCAGAGCGTACCTTGACAGAACAGGACAAATATCTCAATCTTCATGATACTGTAGACTATGTAGGCATGCAAACCTGTCGCTCTTGCCACAGCAATGTATATGATACCTATATCCATACAGGGATGGGGCAGTCTTTTGATTATGCAACAAAAGAGAAGAGTGCTGCCCAATTCGATCAACATGCCATCGTGTACGATCCCGATTCTGACTTTTATTACAAACCCTTTTGGAAGGACAGCACATTGTTCATCAAAGAGTTTCGACTGGAAAATGGAGACACCGTACATAGCCGTACAGAGCGTATAAGTTATGTCATAGGCTCCGGACAACATACCAATTCGCACTTAATTAATGAAAATGGTTATGTGTATCAGGCACCGATTACTTTTTATACACAGGACGGAAAATGGGATATGGCACCTGGCTTTGAAAACGGAGCAAATTCACGTTTTTCACGCATTATTGCAACGGAATGTATGACTTGCCACAATCATTTGCCTGAACATGTAGCCGGGTCAGAAAATAAATACAAAGCTGTACCCAGAGGTATTGAATGTGAACGCTGTCATGGTCCGGGCGAACTGCATGTCAAAGAAAAAATGGCAGGAAATATAGTAGATACTTCCAAATATGTAGATTACACCATCGTCAATCCAGTCAATTTGCCTGTAGAACTAGAGGTGGATATATGCCAGCGTTGTCATTTACAAGGCACAGCGGTATTGAATGATGATAAGACCTTCTTCGATTTTCGCCCAGGCATGCAATTGAGAGATGTCATGAACGTGTTTTTACCTCGTTATACCAATGCACATGATAAATTTATTATGGCTTCTCAGGCAGACCGAATGCGTTTGAGCAAATGTTTTACTGTTGGAAAAGTGAGTTGTACGGCTTGCCACAATCCGCATCATAGTGTGGAGACTACAGCCATTGAAACCTATAATAATACTTGCATAGGCTGCCATCAGAACGCAGAGCAAGCCATATGCACTGCGCCTGAAACAGAGCGTGTTGCGCAGGAAAATAACTGTGTTAATTGCCACATGCCCAAAAGCGGAAGTATTGATATTCCACACGTTCGTATTACCGACCATTACATTGGTAAACCCATTGAAGAACAAGAAAAAAATGAAATCGCAGAGTTTATTGGACTGGAATGTCTGACCAAAGAGAATCCAAGCCCACTGGATATGTCGAGAGGTTATATTGCTTTATACGAAAAATTTGTTCCAGAGCGACAAATGCTGGATTCGGCAGGATTTTACCTGACTCAGGTGACAGATAAGAATGAAGCTTATTTCAAAACAGCGATACATTATCATTTTGCCAAAGAGCAATACAATAGCATTATGGGTTTGGCAGATACTAAAGAACCCAATTCACAGAAAGACGCCTGGACAGCTTACAGGATAGGGGAGGCTTACGCCAAATTGGGCAACGTTGACCGATCTCTGGGCTTTTATCAGAAAGCAGTTGATCTTCACCCGTATAATCTGGATTTTAATAATAAATTGGGAACAGCCTATTTGCAAAAACAGAAAATAACTGAAGCAAAAGCTGTTTTTGAATTCATTTTAAATGAAAATAAAAAACAAGTACCTGCCCTTAATAATCTGGGATATATTTACTTGCTGGAAGGCAAAGGAGAACAGGCAAACAATTATTTTGAAAAAGCATTGGCGCTTGATCCTGACTATGAATTAGCTATGCTCAATAAAGTTGCTTACCTTGTCGTGAAAAAAGAGTATAAAGCGGTCAAAAAAATACTCAATCGTGTTTTAAAAAAGAATCCAGACAATGCAAAAGCCAGGCAAATGCTGGAACAATTGAAGACTATACAATAAGGTAGGCATAATTATGCAAAACGGTATATACATAGCATTCGAACCACAGTTCAATCAGGAAGGCGAAACTTACGCCTATGATATTCTATTGATTAATTACACACAATGGAAAATTGTATTTGACGGATGGATGTTTCTTGGAGAAGATGAGGTCTCCATTGGTGGCAGTCTGGATAGTCAGAAAACAGATAAATTAGACATTTTACCTAAACACAACCTCAATGATTATCCTGAAATAGAAATCACTGTGTGGCGCTGGACTACAGCCGGGCAAGATGGGAAAGTGGTCAAAAATCTCAAGATTAAACCGAAACAGTTTTTTAAAAAAATAGCGGATATGCCACTTACGGGCAGTATAGGGCATGTATATCAGGTAGCAGAAGATTTTGCCCCACCGCTTAATCGGGAAAATACCCTAAAAAGCTATACGCTCAATAATTTACCAGATGAAGAAATGCCCAAAAGTGATTTAGAATTAATGAAAATCAAACTGGTCAACCTTGAAGCAAGAGCAAGCTTTCCCGATTCTATTGACCTACATGTTCAGAATTTAACACCAGACTATAAAAAACTAGATGCTGCTGCTGCTTTTATGCTGCAAATGGAGCATTTTGAAAAATATCTTGAACAGGCAATTCTACTAGGCATGCCTTATGTATATATTGTACATGGAAAAGGAAAAGGACGGCTCAGAGAAGAAGTGCAGAGAAGACTAAAAGAACATTCTGGTGTCGTAGATTTTGAAAGTGGTTATCATGAAGGCTACGGGGCAGGAGGAGCCACCAAAGTCATCTTATAAAGTCTATTACAACTTACCCTGCACTTTTTCACTTTTTAAATATCCGCTGGCATCAGGCGTTTTGCACGAAGTGTCACCATAATCTACCTTTATTTTCCCAACAACTTCAGCAACTTTCAAAGCTTTTTGATTCAGTACTTTATTGCGGGAACCTATTGCCATCAAAGCATAGTTCTGCCCCTCTTTCACCCAATTGGAGGCTTTAGCCATTTCCAATTCAATAATCACTAAATGCTTTTGGAAGTAATTGTTGTCCAGCGTTTTACTCTTTTTAGCTAAATTGCAAACACAGGCATAACCTACTCTTCTCACCCATTCAGGCTGCTTCATATGTGTCCATTCATTAGCCTTTTCGAGCAGAAAATCGGTTTTAGCAACAACATGCTTGGCAAAATAATCTGCCAGATCAAAAGTGTATATCTGCTTGACTTGTTCTTCTAGTTGGTCTTCGGTAACCAGCTTAGGTTCTTCGGTAAGTGTAGCAAGAATCTTGCCTTCATGAATATTACTACTCCATAAAGCCAGGGCACGTTCATGATCCCGTTTGGCTTCTCGGGCAATAGCACGTAGTTTAGTTAGTCCGACTGCATAGGCATCATCTGGACTACCACTGGTTTTACGAAAAATTTCAGCATGTTTAGCGTGTCCCAATTGCTGAACTTTTTCTAAAATCTGAACTACGGTCATTTGGTCTATTGGTTTTTGTCTGGGCTAATATCTGACAAAAAATGTAGAATATTAAGCCAGGGTTAAATTATTTTTAACTTAATGCTTTTTTTCTTTGATCAATCTGTTGAAATCATCAAGGAAGTACTCTAATAGAACAGGTCGGTCAATTCTATTGATCGCAAGATCACCAGGATTATCAATGTCTTTCTCAAAATGAAACATCTTTTTTACTGTGGCTTCATCGAGGTAACGACAAGAAACCTCTGGCTTGAATATATCTGCCTGAACAGGTTCTGGTGTTGCTATAACGAAACCCCAATCTCCAAAAGAAGGTACATAAGAATGATAAGGATATACATTTTCAAAGCCGCTGGCTTTCACGCTTTCGTAAATACACCAGAATGAATTTGGAGTATGAAAAGTACTGGAAGCCTGTGTAGCAAAAACGCCTTTAGGAGCTAATCGACTACGTACAATTTTGAAAAAAGCAGTACTATATAAGCGAGCCAGGCTTTCATTGGAAGGGTCGGGGAGGTCGGCAAGGATGATGTCATATTGCTCTTTACTTTGTTGCAAAAAAAGCATAGCATCATCAGCTACGGACTTTACTTTGGGGTGAAATAATGCGCTTTGATTGAGTTCTCGAATGTATGGATTCTCTTTTGCCAAACGAAAAACTTCAGGATCAAGATCAATAATATCTATGCTTTCAACCGCCGGATGTTTCAGTAACTCTCGAGCCAGTAATCCTTCCCCGCCTCCGAGTATCAGAATTTTTTTTTTGTTTTCAGCAAGGTGCAATGGAACCAAAGCAAGCGATTCATGATAACGGTATTCGTCGCGTGCAGAAAACTGAATAATACGATTGATATACAGCCTGACATCCCCCTGATTCTTAGTAACCACTAGCCGCTGATAAGGAGTCTGTTTTGAAAAAATGATCTGGTGCTTATAAAAACTATCTTCCCAATGTTGTAATAGTTTGCCAGAGAAAAAGCCCATTAATATAAAAAAGAGAATACACAGTATCGTTGTAATTTCCAGCCAAAGTTTCTTTTTGACAGACAATTGCTGTGTAAAAAAACGATATACAAATAAACCCAGTCCTATGTTAATTAATCCAAAAAACAAAGAAGATCGAAAGGTGCCCAGATAGGGTAGGAGCAGAAAGGGAAACAATAATGTAGCTGCCAATGCGCCTATATAATCAAGTCCGAGTACATTAGCCAGATTAGCTTTGAGCGGATAATGCTCTTTCATCAACCTGATGAGAATAGGAACTTCCAGTCCGGTCAGCATACCTACTACAAAGGTCAGCCCCAGCATAGCCACCTGATAAGTTCCTATAGAGAAACGATCAAATGCAAAGTACAAAAAAGGTACACTCATACCGCCAACTAAGCCAAGTAATACCTCTGTTTTTATAAACCATTCCAGCAGATTATCATGGATATACTTTGAAAAAAACGAACCTACTCCCATTGCTGCCATATAAATACCAATGGTCAATGAGAACTGCTTTACACTATCTCCTAAAAAATAAGAAGAAGTGGTACTGATTAATAATTCGTAGATAAGAGAACACAATCCTGCAATGAAAATTGCACTGATAAATACGAACCTTTCTGAAGAGCCTTTTGTTGAATTCATATCATTTAGGGGCTTGAACAGTAGTTTATAAAATTATTGCTTATAGTTTTAAGGGGTAATGTGTAATCTATTTGTTAACAGCCTGCAAAAATAATTTAAATTCATGAAATAAAGGCGTTTAAAAGTAGAAAAATCCATTTCAGTAACTATCTTTGTAACCGTAAAAGGCACGGATAATTCCAAATTCAACCCAAAGTACTGTTCACCCAATGTAATTCAAAAACAAAACATTTTGCAACAGTCATGGACGAGTTGGAACTGGGTATTTTTCCTTTCCTTATCAAATTCAATCATTTAATTAATCGTTAACCATACCAGGACAAACATCTTTACCGTCCGGTATAACAAAACTTTACCAACATGAACAAATTAAAACTTGTCATTTATGCAGGTATTGCTTTTTTAGCATTTTACATGGTTGCCTGCAGCAGCGGAAGCACAACTGAAGAAGTTGAGTACCCAACTGAAGGTCTGATCACAACTGTAAAAGAAGTACAGAAAGACCAGTTCAAAATCGAAGATGAAGTAACTGCTCCTACACCAGAGGAAAGTTTGATTATTGCAAAGTATATGGATAGCACCATTGATACTTTTACTTTGGAAGAAGTTCGTCTTTACTATTCTGAAAGTGGACGTAATGGCGGTATCGCTCGTGCAGCCAGCTACGGTTTCTTTGGTTATATGATGGGACGCTCTATGGCTTCTCACCGTCCTGCTGCAAGTGCTTACACTGATCCTAAAGCCCACCAGAAAGCTACGTCTAAAGCTGGTTCTTCTCTAAAGAAATCGGCTGCTCGTAAAACAGTAACAAAGCCTAAAGGCAGTAGTACTTCAAAAAGTCGTTCAACTCGTTCTTACGGTGGATAATAGGTTAAAAACAGTCAGCCCGATTGACTTTGAAACACTCAGAGAAATGGGCTTAGAGTGGTACGATAGTGGCGAAAACAAAGGCTATCTTACCAATAAATTCATACAAGTGTTGCCTGCTGAGCTAAAAGCTTATCAGCAGGCAACACAAGATTTATACGAGTTGGCTATAGATGCAGCCAACTATGTTGCTAATCGTAACCATTGGGTTGAAGCAGGCATCCCTCCCAAAGCTATAGACTTGGTCGACTATTCACTGGAAAATGAATTGCAAGACCATCTTATAGGCCGCTTTGATTTTAGTGGAGGTATTGACGGGCTGCCTGTTAAAATGCTTGAATTTAATGCTGATTCATGCTCTCTTCTGCCTGAAGCTGCATTGGTGCAAGACGCCTTTTGGCAGCAAGAAAGATCAGCTTTTAAAGGACAACCTTATAACTTCCTGACGGATAGCCTGACTCAAAGATTTCGTCATATCCTTAGAAACCATCCCGACAAAGATCCTTCAATGCTCTTAACGACTATGGGCTATGAAGAAGACTGGCTCAACACTGATGTTGTAGCTGCTGCTGCAAGAGATGCAGGCTTTGAGGTCTATATGGTGGAAATGGAGCATATTATTTTCTCACCTGATGAAGGTTTTTATGTGCAAAAGGAAGATGGTGCATACCATCGTTATGACTTTTGGTATAAATTCGTTCCCTGGGACTACCTGGTAGAAGAAGAACCAGATGTCTTTGAATCGCTGAATAAGATTGTACGAAATGGGCATGGGATAGTTCTGAATCCGGCTTTCACGATGCTGCTACAGTCCAAAGCTTTGATGAGTTATATGTACGAACTGGAGCCAGATAATCCATATCTGTTGTCAACCAGTATGTATGAAAGTGATTTTGCCGAACGTTTTTTCGTTTCTAAACCTATTTTTGGCAGAATGGGAGAAAATATTGCTTTCTATGGAGGCGGTAAAGAGCCTGAATACAAAACTGAAGGTGATTTTGCAGAACAGCCATTAGTGTATCAGCAATTAGCCAAATTCAATACCGACAAAGAATCGCATAGATACCAGCCTAGTATGTTCTGGACAGGTATGCATTCGGGGCTATGTTTCCGTAGGCAAGATGACCTTATTATGGATGATGATGCAGAGTTTGTTATGCATTTTGTGTCCAAATAAACCTTATTGAAAAGTTCGACCTTCTTCAGCCATTTGAATTAATAAAGCAGGTGGCTCGAAGCGGTCTCCATAATCTATGGTCATTTTACGGGCTTTGTTAATGAACTCATCAAGCCCGTAATCGTTAATATATTGCAAAGCACCTCCCTTGAAAGGCGCAAATCCCCAACCAAAAACACTGCCTATATTGGCATCAGCAACATTAGTCAAAACTTTTTCTTCCAGACAGCGAACGGTTTCAATAGACTGAATAAACATCAGTCTCTCTGTCATTTCTTTTAGTGTGAGTGGGGCTTCATGAGCTGGGAAATGTTTGGTCAATTCTGGCCACAAATACTTCTTACCTTTTTTCGGATACTCATAATAACCTGCTCCCTTAGCCTTACCAGGACGATTGAGTTCGCTGACCATCTTTTCAAAAACTTTCATTCCCGGATGTTCCACATAATCATCTCCCATATCTTTCCGGGTTTGTGTATCTATATCCAATGACAAAGACAGCGAAACCTCATCGGAAACTGCCAAAGGACCAACTGGCATACCACCATGCATACCCGCATTTTCAATACTTACAGGCGAGTTACCTTCTTGAAGCAAGGCAGCACCTTCTTTCACATAAGTAGCAAATACCCTTGAAGTATAAAAACCTCTGCTATCATTAACTACGATAGGGAATTTACGAATCATTTTCACGAAATCGAAAGCTCTGGCAAGCGTCTCATCAGAAGTTTGTTCGCCTACGATGATCTCCACCAGTTTCATCTTATCTACAGGAGAAAAGAAATGTAAGCCAATAAAATTCTCAGGTCTTTGAGAGGCTTTCGCCAAACCTGTTATTGGTAAAGTAGAAGTGTTGCTGGCAAAAATAGAGTACTCGTCTATATGTTTTTCAGCTTCTTTAGTTACGGCTGCTTTCAGACTACGATTTTCAAATACAGCCTCAATAATAAGGTCGCAACCTTCAAAATCACTGACTAACTCAGTAGCTTTTATACGATCAAGGACGGTCTGTTTGTTCGCTTCACTCATACTACCTCTACTGATTCGTTTATCGAGTAGCTTTTTAGAATAATTTTTCCCTCGTTCTGCTACGGATACAGAAACGTCTTTTAATACGACTTCCAAACCACTCATAGCAGAGACATAAGCAATGCCGGAACCCATCATGCCCGCACCTATAATACCGATCTTACGTGGGCGAAATTTCCCAATACCTTTTGGTCGGCTTTTACCAGTTCGCACCGCATTCAGGTCATACCAGAAAGCTTTGGTCATATTCCGGGCAGTACTACCTAATAATAGCTCTGTAAAATAACGACTTTCTACCCGTAAAGCTGTTTTAAAATCAAGAATAGAACCTTCTGCAATTGTATTTAAAATGGCTTGTGGAGCAGGATAATTATTGCGGGTCTTCAGGGTCATCATGGCTGTAGCGCCAGCTACCATTTGGGCCATTTTGGGATGGTATAAATTACCTCCCGGTATCTTATAGGTTTTATCATCCCAGGGTTGTACAGGACTCGGATTCGCTTTGATCCAGGCTTCTGCTTTATCTATCATGCTGTTAAAACTACGGGCTAATTCATCGACCAGACCTTTTGCAAGTGCATCTTCAGGCTTGTGACGTTCACCCTTTGTCAGTATATCTAAAGCTTTTTCCATGCCGAGCATCCACATTAGCCTGATAATACCTCCTGCACCAGGCAATAAGCCAAGCTTGACTTCTGGCAAACCAACAACTACACCTGGAGCATTAACCAAAATACGGTGATGACAAGCGAGTGCTAATTCAAAGCCACTACCCAAAGCACTACCATTCATACAGGCAACAACGGGCACATCCAGCATTTCTAATGCTCTGAAAAGTTCTTTTTGTTTTTCAATAAAAGAAAAAATCTCTGCGGCATCCTGAGTCTCATATAGGTAGTCCAAATCTCCACCAGCAAGAAAACTTTTCTTAGCAGAGGTAATAATGACACCACTCAGCTCGCCAGCCGCTTTTTCTTTTTTCAGATGAATCAGCACAGGAATAAAAGCTCTGCCAATTTCATGATTGATAATGTTGATGTTGCGCCCTTCCATATCCAGCGTAAGGGTTACTATATTAGAAGTCGCTTTTTTATATTTTATCACAGATTAGATATTTTTTAAACTCTTTCAATAATAGTAGCCACGCCCATACCTCCACCGACACAAAGCGTAACTAATCCGGTTTTTAAATCTCTGCGTTCGAGTTCGTCCAGCATTGTGCCAATTAGTATAGCTCCTGTAGCACCGAGAGGATGACCAAGTGAAATAGCTCCACCGTTTACATTCAATATTTCATCAGGAATGTCCATTTCCTCTTGGAATTTCAGCACAGGAGAAGCAAAAGCTTCATTCATCTCCCAAAGATCAATATCTTTATTGGACATGCCAGCTTTTGCCAATGCCTTTCGTGCGGCAGGTGCAGGACCCTGAAGCATAATGGTCGGTTCTGAAGAAGTTGCAGCAACGGCTACTATCTTTGCTCTGGGTTTTAAGCCTAAAGCTTCTCCTTTTTCTTTACTTCCAATAAGGATCGCAGTTGCGCCATCAACAATGCCCGATGAGTTGCCTGGCGTATGCACATGAAGAACACGCTCTACCTGTGGATATTTCTGTAAGGCTACCGCATCAAAGCCAAAATTACCGATCATTTCAAAAGATGGGGACAAACCTGCCAGTACTTCCAGCGTTGTATCTGGGCGTAAGTGTTCGTCTTTATCGAGAATCATCAGCCCATTTCTATCTTTTACAGGAATGATAGATTTATCAAAATAGCCATTCGACTGAGCGTGATGGGCTCTTTTTTGAGATTGTAAAGCATATTGGTCTAATCGTTCTCTGCTGAAACCTTCAATCGTAGCGATCAGATCGGCACCAATGCCTTGTGGTACAAAGCCAATAGAGGCACTAACTGCGGGATCTAGCATCATAGCACCGCCATCGCTACCCATTTTTACACGACTCATACTTTCTATGCCACCTGCTACAACCATATCTTCCCAGCCTGAACGGACTTTCATGGCTGCCATATTCACAGCTTCCAAACCAGATGCACAAAAGCGGTTGATCTGAGTGCCGGGAACTGATTCATCCCAGCCAGCATACAATAAAGCCGTCTTGGCAATATCGGCCCCTTGCTCCCCAATGGGAGTTACGCAACCGATCACAGCATCATCTACAGCTTTGGTGTCAAGTTGATTGCGCTCCTGCAAGGCATTAAGGACAGTTACAAGGAGGTCAACGGGTTTGACTTCATGAAGACTGCCCGTTTTTTTCCCACGTCCTCGTGGAGTTCGCACAGCATCAAAAATATACGCTTCCTGCATGGTATAATTTTTTTGCAAATATACAATTTTGAAGTAGACTTTGGGGCAAAGTTAAATAGTTGAGTGGGGAAGTGGCTTGAAGTAGGAAAGGGAGGGGAGAGTATTTATGAAATTGAGTGAGGATTATATGGCTACCAGTCTAATGCTTCTGGTAACTGCTCAAATATATCCTCCCATTTCTTGTATCTTTCATCTTGGTCTGCATATGTTTTGTATTGAAGCTTTATAGCATACCAAACGGATGGATGTTGGTAGGTTTGGATGTTATGTTTGAATGAATCCTTAATGTTTGTCTTAATATGCTCTAAACTCTGGTTGAAATTAAAGCGTTCTTCATGTGGATTAAGATTAGATTTAAGCTCAGTGATTGTATCGCTACCTAGTATTTTAATAAGTCGTTCCATTCTATTAAAATAAGATATAGCAGCATTTTTTCTGGCTTCTATCAGTTTTGCTCTGGTGTTAAGCTGAAGAATATTAAGTGTTTTTTGTGCTTTATTTTTATTTTTTTTGTTTAAGCCAGGCATAAGTTCAAATTCAAAGGTTTCCATGTTGAGTATAAGGAAATCATTAGGGTTTTCGGTACGTGGGTTGATAAATGCAGTGGTTTGGTGAGATGGCTTGTCCCCTCTTTTGATTTCACGAATATCTCCTGAAGGTAA
>JAHDFX010000089.1 GCA_020627965.1 Saprospiraceae bacterium
TCTTTGTTTCCCATTTTTACACTTTTTGGTGTAAAGCTATTCTAGGACTATGCAAAGTGTAATTTAGTTTTACAAAAATACTGTAAATTTGACCACCATAAATCAATTTCAAACTAAGACCACGCTTTCATGTCACTACAAAAGAATAAAGACCATACCCCCTCTTCTTATGAGCCAAAAAAGCAAAACGAAAATCAGGAGTCAAACCCCAACAAAACAACCACGAATACTGCCGATGCTGGCAAAAATAAGGTGAGAGGTTTTCTGACCAAACTAGGACTTCCTGCGGCTGTTGTTGTAGCTCTTGTCACACTTTATAGTTTTTTCTTTACTGATGATTCTAATGCCATTACTGATTTCATTGATACTATTGAGCAAACACAGGCAGACGATAGAACGCAGGATAAAAATGATGATAAAACTATAGATATAGAAGACGTGAAAGACAATAAAGGAGGTGGAAAACAAGATAAAGACCGGCCTACCATCATTACCCAGATAGATAATTATTTACCTACTTCAACAACTAAGTCTGTCGTTGCGCATGACTATTTTACCCTCTCCTATGCCGAAAAATATGAACAGCCCGAATGGGTAGCCTATGAATTGAGCAAATCAAACCTGCAAGGTGAAAAACATGACCGGCACAATCGTTTTAAATCAGACCCTTTAGTAAAAACAGGTTCTGCCAAGCCCGGCGATTATACCCGTAGTGGCTATGATCGTGGACACCTGGCAGCAGCAGCAGATATGGCTTTCTCTTCGGATGCGATGAAACAAAGCTTTTTCATGAGCAATATCAGCCCACAGGAACCCTCATTCAATCGCGGTATCTGGAGAGAACTGGAAGAACAAACCAGAGACTGGTGCAAAGATAATGAGCATTTTTATGTCGTTGTCGGACCTATACTCACACAAAGAGCTAAAAAACGTATTGGTGAAGATAAAGGGCTAGCTGTTCCCCGTTCTTATTATAAAGTCCTGCTGGATTTAAAATCAAAAGACCAAAAAGCTGTAGGGTTTATTATGGAAAATAAAAAAAGTGACCAGCCCTTAACTAATTACATGGTTCCCGTTGATTCCATCGAAACACTTACAGGTATTGATTTCTTCCCGGAACTCCCTGATGATCTGGAAAACAAATTAGAATCTAAGTATAGCGAATTCAGGTGGCCCTATAATTATGCACGTTTTTATATGCGTGTGAATCAATGGAATAAAGAAGCTGAAAAATCAGTAACTACAGAATAGAAGGGGTCGATGGTCGACAGTCCATGGTCGATGGCTGTCTTTTAGAACGTGTTAAAAAATCTCTCAGTTTTTTATTTTGCTTTGCAAAATACATGCCCTTAATAAACAGGCAAGCTGGTATCTATCTCTTCTGCATAAGCTTTTACGCCACCTTTCAGGTTGTATAAATTATCAAAACCAAATTGAATCTCCAATTCACGGATGGCATCAGCACTACGCTTGCCTGAGCGACAATGCACTACAACGGGTTTGTCTTTGCTTATTCGACCAGCTTCCTGTACGATTGTTCCCAATGGAATCAATTCTCCTCCTATTTGTACGATCTCATACTCGTAAGTTTCCCGTACATCTATCAATTGAAAGTCTTTTCCTTCTTCTTGAAATTTTTGTAATTCCTGAACCGTCAACTCTTTAACAGCTTCTTGTACACTGACTTCTTCATGCGGAACGCCACAAAACTGAACATAATCGATAAGTTCTGTTATTGGTTCTACATCAGGGTTTTTAGCAATTTTTAGTGTTCTTGTTTCAAAATGCAAAGCATCAAACAAAAATAACCTCCCGACCAAAGGCGCACCAATACCTGTGATTACTTTGATAACTTCATTTGCCTGAAGACTCCCAACAATACCCGGTAATACACCAAGTACACCGCCTTCTGCACAACTAGGCACTAAGCCCGGCGGTGGCGGTTCAGGAAACAGATCCCGATAGTTCGGACCAATATTCCCGTCTTTGTCTTTATAATTAAAAACGGATACCTGTCCGTCAAACCTGAAAATAGAAGCATAAACATTGGTTTTACCCAAAATAACACAAGCATCATTGACCAAATAACGAGTCGGAAAATTATCTGTCCCATCAGCCACTACATCATAATCTTTAATGATTTCTAATGCATTTTCTGATGTAAGTTGGGTGTTATAGCTTATTATATCAATATGCGGATTCAGGCTTTTCTGTCGCTCTTTAGCTGCCTCTACTTTAGGCTTACCAACATTCTCAACACCAAATAAAACCTGTCTTTGCAAATTACTCTCATCTACTACATCAAAGTCTACAACACCTATAGTACCAACTCCGGCTGCTGCCAAATATAGTAATAAAGGACTTCCTAAGCCCCCAGAACCAACCACGAGAACTTTAGCAGCTTTTAGTTTTTTCTGTCCTTCTATATTGAATTCAGGAATGATAATATGCCGGCTATAACGCTGCAATTCTTCCTGAGAAAATTTAATATTGTCCATAGTTTAATTACGAATTACGAATCAACAAATTATAAATTACAAATCAACAAATCATCCTCCTGCTATTGCAGGTACGATACTAATAACTGTGTCATTTTCAACGACCGTTTCCTCTCTATTCAGTGCCAAAATATCTTCATCACCAACAAAAATACGAATGAAAGAGCGAACTTTTCCGGTATCATCCAACAGATGCTTACGCAAATCAGGATATTGATCGGTCAAATCTTGAACAGCTTCAGCTACTGTAGCTCCGCTTGTTTCAACGGTGGCTGTTTGAGCTGTAAATTTTCTTAATGGGGTCGGAATAATTACTTTTGACATAATAATAGTTTTAATTATTTCTAGTAGAGATCACGGCCAGATTCGAACTGGCGAATAACAGTTTTGCAGACTGCTCCCTTGAGCCGCTTGGGTACGTGACCTGGTTAAATTTTATATCGGTACTTCTACAAACACAACTTGTTCCTGCTCAAACACTTTTCTTTCTTCATTCAATCGCCATGAAGTCAACTCTTTTTTAAGTCCATCATAAACCGATACGATGATATAGGAAAAGAAAGATACTGCTTGCTTCAGATCATGCTCAGAAGGCAAAGCGGGATGATTTGGATGCGAATGAAACACACCCAATAAATCCAACTGATGCTCTAATGCGTATTGTTCAGCTTTGATATAATCCAATCCGGATATTTCAAAACGCCGACGCTTATCTCCTTCCTTTACATTTTGTACAAAATAAGCCGCTGTAACTGTCCTGACTGCTCCGTCTTTTCCAAAGAAAAACCCACAGCCTTCGTCTGGCCAGGTGTTTTCCAGATGCTTTTGCATAATTATTAATGCCGATTCTTCGATTTTTAAAATATGTTTGTTCATCACACTTAATTTATAATTTGACGAAGTACTTCACCATACTTTTCAGCATTATCGGGAAACATTGTCACCACAACCCCATGATCCAATTCCTTAGCTACTTCAATGGCTCCTGCCAGATTAGCTGCCGATGAAGGACTCAATAACAATCCTTCTGTATTTGCCGTAAGGCGAATTAAATCATATCCATCTCCCGTAGTCACTGTCAGGTTTTTATCTGCCAATGTCGCATCGTATATGTTGGGTACCTGAGCAGTTCCCAGATGTTTCCAGCCTTCCAGCCCGTGAAGTGCTGTTTCTGGATGAAGAGCAACGGACTGAATAGATGGGTTCAGGTCTTTCAAACCTCTGGTTGTTCCAACAAAAGTTCCTGTAGTTCCCAGCCCAGTTACAAAATGTGTAATCTCTCCCTGGGTTTGCTGTAAGACTTCATTAGCAGTGCTATGATAATGTGCCTGCCAATTGGCATCATTGGCATACTGATCCGCATAATAATATTCGTCTGGAGCTTCAGCAAAAAGCTCTTTAGCCTTTGCCTGCGAACCGTCTGTCGCATCAAAACGAGAAGTATACACCAGTTCTGCACCAAGAGATTTGAGTATCAATTTACGTTCTTCAGAAGCATTTTCAGGAATAACGATGGTCACCGGAATCCCTAGTGCAGCACCAATTGTGGCATACGCAATACCCGTATTTCCACTACTTGCATCCAATAATTTTTTACCTGTATCTAATACACCAGACTGTACAGCCTGTTTGATAATATTAAAAGCAGGACGGGCTTTAACACTTCCCCCTAATTGTTGCCATTCCAATTTGGCATATAGCTTTACACCTTCTTTTTGGAAAACTTGTTGTAAAGGAAATAAAGGTGTGTTTCCTATAAATCGCTCTAAAGTATTGATGCGTTCCAGCAAAGCGATGTCTGTATTATTTTTAACTAAACTCATTTTCAACTTTTTAGGAAAACCGGTTGCTTCGACTTAAAGCAACCGGATCCAACCAAACAAAATTCACATTATGAAAAAATTACGCTCATAAAAAAAGCCTTTCCGTATTCAGGAAAGGCTTTTTAATATCATTATTCTGTATTCGCTCAATCAATGACATGAAGCACCTTCCCCTGCCTGGCAGGACAACAACAGCAACAACATGTACAAGTGACTAAAAACATAATTTTAAAATTCAAAAACGAATACTAAATACATTCTAAAGAAAAAAGCCTTTTCGATTTTACTCGAAAAGGCTCTGTTGATTATCTTATAATAGACTATCCACTGGAATCTTTTCGAGACCTATGTTTTGCAACAGCAGCAACAACATGTATGGATAGTATTTACTTTCATTTTCATTAATTGTAAGACAAACATAAAAAGGAATTGTTCAATAGTCAAGTATTTCCCAAAAAAATACGTAAAGAAAAAACAAGTTCGGATATTTGGCGACAAATTAAAATAAAAGATGAAGTCAATTATTATAAAAGACGCCCAGGTTGTCAATGAAGGTAAAATTATCTCTGCTGATGTACTCATCAAAAATGGTCATATTGAAAAGATAGCCCCAAGTATTGATGCAAAAGCGGATATAGAGCTAAACGGACATGGGAAATACCTAATCCCTGGAATTATAGACGATCAGGTGCATTTTCGCGAGCCAGGCTTGACCCATAAATCCGATCTTTATACAGAACCCAGAGCCGCAGTAGCGGGTGGTGTGACTTCCTTCATGGAAATGCCCAATACCAAACCCTCCACGCTCACCCAGGAACTTTTGCAAGACAAATATGATATAGCTGCCAGAAAGTCACTGGCAAATTATTCCTTTTTCATGGGCGCTTCTAATGATAATCTGGAAGAAGTTTTAAAAACTGATCCTGAACGTGTTTGTGGAGTTAAAGCATTTATGGGCAGCAGTACAGGGAATATGCTGGTAGATGATCCGGTAACGCTGGATAAATTATTTGCCGAATGTTCTATGCTTATTGCAACACATTGCGAAGATGAAGCCACCATTCGGGCAAATGCTGCCACCTACAGAGTGCGCTATGGAGAAGATGTTCCAATTAAATGCCATCCTGAAATTCGCAATACGGAGGGCTGTTTGAAATCTTCCAGTCTGGCAGTCAAGCTGGCAAAAAAGCACAATACTCGTTTACATATTCTTCATATTTCGACGGCTGATGAATTGGACTTATTTAGAAATGATATTCCATTGGCTGAAAAGCGTATTACTACTGAAGTTTGTGTACATCATCTTTATTTTAGTAGCGATGAATACGCCGAATTAGGCACAAAAATCAAGTGTAATCCAGCTATAAAAGCACCTGCACATCGAGATGCCCTCTTCCCTGCCCTACTAGATAATCGACTTGATATTATTGCTACAGATCATGCACCGCATACAAAAGAAGAAAAGTCGAACACCTATTTTAAAGCTCCATCTGGCTTGCCTCTGGTACAACATTCGCTAAATATTATGTTGGACTTTTATTTTAAAGGCAAAATATCAATGGAGCGTATTGTAGAAAAGATGTGCCATGCTCCTGCAGAGTGTTTTCATGTCAAGCAGAGAGGCTACATCAGAGAGGGTTATCATGCAGATCTTGTTTTGATTGACCCTGACTATTACTGGACAGTACAGCCTAATAATATAGAATTTAAATGTGGCTGGTCGCCCCTCGAAGGCAGAACTTTAAGAGGAAAAGTCACTCATACTATTGTCAGTGGTCATCTGGCTTATGCCAATGGTGTTTTTAATGAAAGCCAGCAAGGACAAAGGTTATTATTTGAAGTATGAAAAATATCTCCCGTTTACAATATATCACCCACGACTCATCTACCTACAGTCATGATGAACTCGTCTTACAAGCTTGTAAAGCTGGTATTCCCTGGGTGCAGTTACGCATGAAAGATGCTGATGCTAGTACTTGGCTGGAAACTGCAAAAAAAGCTCGTCAATATACTCGTGAATACGGCGTACAACTCATCATCAATGACAATGTAGCCATTGCAAAAGCAGTTGAAGCAGATGGTGTTCATCTGGGAAAAACAGATATGCCACCCGCCGAAGCCAGGGCTATTCTTGGTGATGACTATATCATAGGAGGTACTGCAAATACCTTTGAAGATATCCAACATTTGCATAATCAGCGTGTTGACTATATTGGGCTTGGTCCTTTTCGTTTCACCAATACCAAGATCAATTTGAGTCCGATATTAGGACTAGTTGTTTATGAAGACAATATAAAAAAGTGTCGTAAAAATGGTATTGATACGCCCATTATCGGTATTGGTGGCATACAAGTTGAAGATGTTCAGGAAATACTAAAAACGGGCATATATGGCGTGGCAGTTGCATCTGCTATCGGAAAAGGCAATATTCAGAAAAATGCTCAAAGATTTTTAAAGGCTCTAGGTACAAATAATATGAAGAATCATCTCACTATAGCAGGAAAAACCTTCAAATCTCGTCTATTCACCGGCACCGGAAAATTCAGTTCCAATGCCCTTATGCGTGATGCTTTACTGGAGTCGGGTTCCGAGCTAGTAACAGTAGCACTCCGTAGAGTAGATGCCCGCAATAAACAAGACGACTTACTCCAGCATCTTCAGCATGAACAATTCTCTCTATTGCCCAATACATCTGGTGTTCGCAATGCGAAAGAAGCTGTATTTGCTGCGCAATTAGCCCGTGAAGCCCTGGAAACCAACTGGTTGAAGTTAGAAATACATCCCGACCCAAAATACCTGATGCCTGACCCTGTTGAAACCCTCAAAGCTGCTGAAGAATTGGTCAAATTAGGTTTTATAGTCTTACCTTATGTACATGCCGATCCTGTATTGTGTAAACGCCTGGAAGAGGTCGGTACGCATGCTGTCATGCCCCTTGGTTCTCCTATTGGCAGCAATAAAGGACTAGTCTCTCGTGATTTTTTACGCATTATTATCGAACAAAGTCAGGTTCCTGTCGTAATAGATGCAGGAATAGGCGCTCCTTCACATGCTGCCGAAGCGCTAGAAATGGGTGCAGATGCTGTACTGGTCAATACTGCTATCGCTGTATCGCCTAATCCTGTCGCAATGGGTAAGGCTTTCAAATTGGCTGTACAGGCAGGAAGAATAGCTTTTGAAGCTAAACTGGCTCAATCTTCAGATCAGGCAAATGCCAGTAGTCCTTTGACGGCTTTTCTAGATGATTAAACCAGACCGCTTTGCTGAGAGATGCGAGACCGTTCGCAAGCTCACTGTAAGAAGAGAGATGAACGAATGATCTCGAAGGGTGAAGATTCGGTTCCGATGGTTATCGGAATTTAAATGGTAGAGCCACTATAGCAGATGGAAGAATATTAAATAATTCCAGTTGTGTATAACACAACATAAATACCTCAACACATCAACACAAGGCGTACCCCAACACACCATACCAAGATGCAACACAATAACACAAGATTTAGCCTAACTTTGACGAAATTTTAGCATTAAAGTATGAAAACTATAACACTGACTTTTGTTTTTTCCCTTATCTACAGTCTCGGCTTTACACAGACTTTTTCCGGCAGACTAGCGGACGAGCGCACCGGCGAAGTATTACCTGGAGCTAACCTGTATTGGATGGATACAACCGTAGGTACTTCAACAGATGAAGGAGGAAATTT
Organism: Saprospiraceae bacterium; assembly: GCA_020627965.1. Lineage (GTDB taxonomy): Bacteria > Bacteroidota > Bacteroidia > Chitinophagales > Saprospiraceae > JAHDEO01. Next base: position 8,026 of record JAHDFX010000089.1, read on the forward strand.
TGAATTGCCCAAAACAAATGAAAATGAATGGTTGGTGATCAGTTATATTGGTTACAGTAATGATACCCTTTATATTGGTTCAGAAACCGGCCCTGTATTGATCGAACTGGAATTGAGTGGTGGAGAAGATTTGCAGGAAGTTGTTGTGCAAGGCGATAGAGCAGGTACTTTTATTACTAATGATGTAGCTAAAGTGGAAGCCATTACAGAAGCTGAACTAACTAAGGCAGCATGTTGTGATTTGGCAGGTTGTTTTAGCACACAGACCACCGTACAACCTGTAACGACTAATGTTATCACTAATGCCAAAGAACTGCGAATATTGGGCTTGTCGGGCGTTTACAACCAGCTTCTTTTTGACGGGATGCCTATGGTGCAGGGTTTGGGTTATACTTATGGTGTCAGTAGTTATCCTGGCACTTTGATCAATACGATTTTCGTCGCTAAAGGTTCTAACTCCGTCTTACAAGGCTTTGAAGGCATGAGTGGACAGATCAATGTTATCCCTAAAAGCCCGGATGATACTGATAAATTGCTTTTAAATACTTATTTAAATTCTCATGGTATTCATCAATTTAATGCCAATTATGCAACAACATCAAAAAAAGGCTGGTCAAATTTAGCCGCTGCACATATATCCCGCCCGGGCTTCCGCATGGATGTCAATGAAGATACATTTCTGGACAGACCACTGATAGAAAGACAGGTTATTTACAATAAATGGATGTCAAATCAAGACATTGAAAAAGGCTGGCTCAGTCAGATCGGTGTCCGTTTTTGGAATGAGCAAAGAATTGGCGGGCAAACAGATTTCAAAGCTAGTGATAAAGGCAGTGATTCAGTTTATGGGCAATTGATCAATATTCAACAACCAGAACTTTATACTAAAACAGCTTATCGCTTAAATGCTAAACAGCAGATCACATTTATAGGCTCTACTTTTTATCATCATCAGGATTCCTGGTTTGGTATAACAAAGTACGATGCCAATCAATTCAATGCTTATGCTAATGCCCAGTTTGAATGGCAATACCGTGATAAGCACAATATGAAAACAGGTATAAGTTACCGCCATTCAGATGTTAGTGAAGTGGTTGAAGATGAGAATTTTCGTCAACAAAATTATATCCCTGGTGTATTTGCAGAGAATACTTTAACTTTTGATAAGTTGGATGTTATCACTGGTGTCAGGCTGGATATACATCAGGAACATGGTACTTTTCTAACTCCCCGCGCTTTAGTCCGTTATCAGTTAACAGATAATACAAATATAAGGGCTTCTTTCGGAACAGGTTGGCGTACTGCCCTGGTATTTGCAGAGCATCCTAATTTGCTTGTCAGTTCACGGGAAGTCATTTTTACAGAGACATTAGAACCTGAACAAACGATCAATTTTGGTACAAATATTACGCATAAGCAATTTTGGGATAATCTGGTCATGACGATTACTGCTGATGTTTATCATACTCGATTTAGCAATCAGATATTTCCGGATTACGATAGTGAACCCAATCAGGCAATACTGTATAATTTCAGAGGGGTATCAGCTTCAAATGCGGCACAAGTGGATATAAGCTGGAAATTACAAGACAAATATGAGTGGAAACTCGGTTATAATTACCTTGATGTGTATCGTGTAACCAATGAAATAAAAACAGAGCAACCTTTTAATTCTAAGCATCGTATTGTAGCTACTTTTTCATACCAACCTTTGAATAAAAAATGGCACTTTGATACCAATGCCTACTGGCGAGGAAAACAACGTATGCCAAACACTGATGCATACCCTACCCTATATCAACGTTCAGCTTATTCGCCAACTTACGTACTCTTTAATGCACAGTTTACCCGTTCATGGAAAAAACTGGATATTTATATGGGCTGTGAAAATATATTGGGCGTCCGCCAAAATGATCCAATTATGGCCTGGCAAGAACCTTTTAGTCCTTATTTTGATACGGCTTTTAGCTGGGGACCAACAACACGACGAGAGTTTTATATCGGTGCTAGATATCGTATAGAATGATAAATTTTGAAAAGTTAAAAGCCGTTTTACCTACGGCACATGAAAATTAGGGCTGCATTAAATTAATTATTTTTTGTTAACGCCATTCTGCAACATCTACCTATACCTTTGTCGTATATTAATATATCAACAAACTTATTTAAGTAATTGGACAGAATTATCTATAATTTAATGCTGTCCAATTACTTACTAGACTTAATCATTAATTACTATTAATATGAAATTATCAAAATCATTCACTGTTGTATTCAGTTTACTGATTGCCCTTATGTTCTTTTCTTCTTGCAATAAAGACGAGCAAGTATACGAAGAAATTACCGAAGAAGATGCGGTAGAGATTATAGAATCTTCTATGCAGAAAAGTACAGGAGGTATAACCGAAACTACCGAAAAATATGCAGAAGATCTTGAGAATGACATTACGTTAAACGATTTGTGTAATACACCTTATAATGAGTCTTACACTTTTACCAACAATGGGATCATTACAGCAAATTATACATTCAACTGGCAGTATGAACTAGCTTGTAGTGACCCTGTAAATATTCCTCAATCGGCTACCTTTAGTGCGAATTCTTCAGGCTCTTATAATACGCAAAGAATAAACTCCAATGATAGTTCAGAAAGTGCTTTTGCTGTTACAGGTTTACAGCCCGGAGCATCTTTTTTCGTGTTCAATGGCACCTATAAAAGAGCAGGCTCACAGGACATTACGACCAGCCTAAATGCTCGTTCTATAAGCAGTGAACTCAACATGACCTTAGGCGATATTTTCATCAATAAATCGACTTTTGAAATTGATTCAGGATCAGGCAATTTCACGCTTACCGGCACCAATCAGGGCAATTCATTTTCATTTGAGGGGTCACTGCTTTTTAATGGAAACGGAGTCGCTACGTTGATACTTAACGGCAATACTTATCAAATCGATATCAACTAAACTACTTCAAATCATCATAGCCAGCTCTTCAGAAGAGCTGGCACTCCTTCTCTCTAAATCTACAATAATGGAAAGCAGTATCAATATTCTCTTCCCTATTGGAATGAATTTTTTCAGGTTTTGGGACAGGGTTATGGGTACAGAAATGCCCGGTTATGTGGAATTTTATGATACAATTCAGGAAAGGCGATTTGGTCAGGCACCTACAAAGTCTTTTAAGGCATCTACACAACGTTCCTTTTCATAATACCAACGCGAATAAGGCAAAAAGAAAATCTGTACGCCTACCCTTTCCAGCATTTGCCAACGCTCCATTGGCAGTACAGCTTCATGTATACCCGGGTAACCGACCAGATCAATTCCCAGCGTTTTGCCATCTGCTGTAACAACGACCAGATCGACCATGACCCCAGCAATGTGATAAGGGTGATAAATATTCTGTAGTTTACACGCTTTTAGCACTTCGATGACCTCCTGTGTAAAAGCATCTTTTTGAATAACAGGTTCATTTTTTACTCCAATTTGCAAATTTTCCAAACTATTGATATAATTGAATAAGAGGTTATTAAATTTGAAGTTTGAAGCAGAAAATGAGGTGTAGGCTTTTTGTAAAACTCTTGCTCTGGTAATGCTTACATTAAATACATCGGGACGATTCAGGTATTGGAAAGCAGAAGCATGGGCTTCATTATCCAGCACAAAGGACAGTAGCATAATATCCCGTTCTTCTCCCTGAAAACTGAATGGTGTACCTATCAGTAAACGATGTTTTTCTATTTGTTCTGTATCCAAAAATTTACTGACTTGCCTTTGCAAATAATTAACTTGTTCCCGAAAAGGGGATAAAACGCCTATACTTTTACAAAAACGAGGTTCTAAAGCAGATTCCGACTCAATGATCTCTTTGATTTCATTTAGTACCGCTTCGGCTTCTATTTTATTATACCCCGTTTTATAACGCTTCCCACCCACCGGACAATGAAAGATATGCTTTTGTTGTCGTGCCGATGGAGAATCTGTCATGACTGTTAGATTGTCATCATAAAATCGTCGATTACTGAAACGGATAATATCAGGCATACTTCGGTAATGTTCGTTCAGAAACTGTACCTGATGCTGATTTTTTATCGTTTCAAAAACAATATCCAATATGCTTTTCTCTCTATAATTGAGCAGGTCTTTATCTATATCTTCAAGTTCATGTTGTTTAATTAATCCATCCTGTTGTTCGCGAGATAAGAAAGACAAATGCCTTAATTGCTTGGGATCACCCACAATCACAGCATGTTTAGTCCTTTGTAAAAGAGGTAATACACTTGCCATATCGCACTGAGTTGCCTCATCTATAATAAGCAGGTCAAACAATTCTTTTCTAAGGGGCAGAACAGCATGAATATCAGAAGTATTCACCGTCCAGATAGGCAGGGTATCTAATACTTTTTCAAACTCTATATCATCAAATAAGCCTTCCTTCTTGTTTCCTGTTCTGGCACGAAGCGCCTTTAAAAGTATTTGAATGGTTTCCCGGTGTTTTTCTAATCCATGTTTGAGATAATGGTTAAAAGATTCCGCGATCAGGTCACGTACACAGCTTTGTTGTTGGTTCTTCTTATCTCCTATTTCAAACATCAACTCCCACATTGGCTGATGTTCTTTTAGGTGTTTTTGTATACTTTCTAAAGGAAAATAGTGTTCAAACCATTTCCAATTTGCCATTCCAAAGGATTTCAGGTATTGCTGTGTACGTTTATTTTCCTTAAGAATCCCTTGTTCTGCATCATATAGTACCTGTCCTGCTTCCAGCTCCATCTTTTCCCTGACACCTGCGGTATCTCTCAATTTGGAAAGTTCTTTATTCAACTTGCGCATGCGATCCTGCATGTAGTCGATTTTCATCACATCACTGAAAGGCATCATGCCGGAAAGCAAGTTCTTTAACCTGCTTTGCAAAGCCTGTTTATAATTCCGATTAGCGGCATTTACAACTACCTTGGGCAAACCAAAATCCTTACCGATCTTATCTACAATAACATGAACTGCCTGATCATTTTTAGAAGCGATCAATACTGATTTCCCTCTGGTCAAATGCTCAACAGCAAGGGCAGCGATGGTGAAAGACTTTCCTGTACCTGGTGGGCCTACGACCAGAGATATATCATTTTTTAATGAGCTGTGAAAAACCTGTTCCTGGCTGGCACTTAGGGTAACGGGCATCATAAACTCTTGCTGACTTTTATCTTTTTTCGTATTGGAAACTGGAAAGAAGACAGATTTTATCACATTGGAAATATCTTTTTGCTTGGCTATCTCATCCAATTCGGTCAGAATACCTCTGGAGGCTGTAGACTTTTTCATCAGGCCTAAACCAATAGCCGGAATTAGTGTAAAGTTGCTTTTTTCTTCTTCATTTTTTCGAATAGTTTTTATTCCTTTTTCTCCTATAATATTTGGGTAGTCTGGTAAGGCAGATACGTCTAGATCGGGAAAATATTTATTAAGTCGGTCTTCTATTTGATGGGCTTCACTAAAACCTATTGCCCCTCTGGGCAGTTCATTGATTAATTGCTCATAAGTATTGGACTGAGAAATTTCATTGGTGCTTTTCAAACTGCTTATTACAGAAGGATTCAATATAGGGTTAGCCAGGTCGAGCTGAATAGTATCAACTTCATTAACCTTTTCCAAACTTGCCGGATAAAAATACAATGGTGCAAATACTTCTTGTTTTTTGCCCAACATACGGGTTTTGCCATGCACAAAAAAGGCACAACAATAAAGCGTCTGCTCTTTAGAATAGATCGCCAGGTGTTTTTCTACGGCTTCCGCCCAATCTGTAGAAACAGGATAATTATCCATCTTACCTTCCAGAATTTCAGCATCATTCAGCAATAAATGGTGCTTCACTTTAGAGCCAAAAAAATTGGTCAGATTGATAGAACGCAAATCTGCCTGATAACAGGCACGGTAATATGAGATTATCTGGTCAAGCATGTTCGTTACTTTGATAGCAAAAGTATTAAAAAACGTGGTATTTTATAATAATGCTCTATAATTCTGTTTGATTACTTATTTTTATTTTTTTCTACGAAAACTATATCAATATGAATAAGATAACTGCTGTTTTCCTGTTTCTTTTAGTTGTACAAACTACGATAATAGCTCAACTAAAACCGGCCCCTTTCACACCCGCAGAAAAAAGGTTGGCCGCCTTTGAACAGCGACAAGAACTCAAAAAAAATTCCACGATCAATAACATTCCTTTTGAATCCGTTGGTCCAAGTGTAATGAGTGGGCGTATTTCCGATGTAGCCGTCTCTGAAAATGACCCCAGCCATTTTTATGTGGCTTTTGCTTCTGGCGGTTTATGGAAAACAGAAAATAATGGAACGAGTTTTACCCCTTTGTTTGACAAAGAAGCAGTAATGACTATTGGAGATATTGCCGTCAACTGGCAAGAAAACACTATCTGGGTAGGTACGGGCGAAGTCAATTCCAGTCGTTCCTCCTATGCCGGTGTAGGACTGTACAAAAGCAATAACGGCGGAAAAAACTGGGAACATCTCGGGCTAGGCGAAAGTCATCATATTGGTCGTATTGTCTTACACCCTACCGATGCTAATACTGCCTGGGTTGCTGTATTGGGGCATTTATATTCTCCCAATAATGAACGGGGCATTTATAAAACGACTGACGGCGGAAAGACCTGGAAACAGACCTTGTTTGTTAATGAAAATAGCGGTGGTGTCGACTTGATACTGGATAAATCTGACAGCAAGACCCTCTATGCTGCTATCTGGCATCGGGAGCGCCGGGCTTGGAATTTTGTGGAATCGGGTACGGGTTCAGGTATTTACAAAAGTACAGATGGCGGAGAAACCTGGGCATTGTTGACGAGCCCCCAAAGCGGTTTTCCGACTGGAGAAGGAGTCGGACGAATTGGTATTGATCTTTACCAAAAAGGTAATCAAACTATCTTATATGCCCTCTTAGACAATTATGACCGACGCCCAAAAAAGGAAGAAGGTAAAAAGGATGGACTTACAAAAGATATACTCCGCACAATGGATAAAAGTACTTTTCTAAATTTAGATGAAAAAAAAGTTAAGACTTATTTGAAAGAGAATGGTTTTCCTGAAAAATATGATGCCAGCGCAGTTTTTGAAATGGTCAAGTCAGATAAAATTAAGCCAGTCACTTTGGTAGAATATCTTGAAGATGCCAATTCTTTATTATTTGATACGCCCGTTATCGGTGCAGAAGTTTATCGGTCGGAAGATGGTGGCAAATCCTGGACAAAAACCCATGAAGATTATCTGGATCAAGTGTATAATTCTTATGGTTATTATTTTGGGCAGATTCGGGTATCGCCACACAATGCTGATAAAATTTATTTTGCGGGAGTTCCCGTTATTCGTTCGGATGATGCCGGAAAGACTTTTAAAAACATCAATGGTGACAATGTTCATGTCGATCATCATGCGATTTGGTTAAACCCCAATCGGGATAAACATATTATTTTGGGTAATGATGGTGGTATTAATATTTCCTATGATGATGGCGAAACCTGGATAAAATGTAATATGCCCGCCGTTGGTCAGTTTTATGCGATTGCTGTTGACAATGATGAACCTTATAACATTTATGGTGGTCTGCAAGACAATGGTGTTTGGGTAGGACCTTCTACTTATGACAATGAGAATAGTAAAAGGTGGCATAATACAGGTCATTATCCCTACAAAGAAATCTTAGGTGGTGACGGGATGCAAGTGGCTATTGATTCACGGGACAACAATACTATCTATACAGGGTTTCAGTTTGGCTGGTATTATCGGATCAATAAGGAGACTGGTAAACGCAAACTCATCAAACCACGACATGATTTAGGGCAAAACCCTTTCCGCTTCAACTGGCAAACGCCGATTCATTTATCAGTTCACAATCAGGATATTTTATACCTTGGCTCCAATAAGTTGCATCGTTCTATGAATCAGGGCGAAGATTGGGAGACTATTTCTGGTGATCTTAGTAAAGGTGGAATCAAAGGTGATGTTGCATTTGGTACAATAACAGCTATCGACGAGTCACCATTCCAATTTGGTTTACTATATGCAGGTACAGACGATGGCAACCTGCACGTATCCAAAGATGCTGGCACGACCTGGCAATCTATCAACAACGGACTACCAAAAAATTTGTGGGTCACTGAGATATATGCTTCACGTCACGACAAAGCTACTGTGTATTGTGCCTTAAATGGCTACCGCTGGGATAACTTTAAAGCTTATTGTTATAAATCAACAGACTATGGCAAAACCTGGAAGGCTATTGGGCAAGACCTACCTGATGAGCCAGTCAATGTATTAAAAGATGACCCTATTAATCCATCTATCCTTTACGCAGGCACTGACCATGGCTTGTATGTATCTATAGACAAAGGCAACTCTTTTATGTTGATGGACAATGACTTGCCTGCCGCACCAGTACATGATGTAGTTGTACAGGCTAAGGCACAAGACCTACTAGTCGGCACTCATGGACGTTCTATTTACAAAGCAAATATTCAGACACTTCAGGCATTAAACGAAGATGTGATTCCTAAAGCAATTCACTTGTTTGCTTTAAAAAATAGCTCACTTTCATCGTCTTTGGGTAAAAAACCAACTATCTGGGTTGAATCTTTTGAGCAAAATGTCGAATTTTCTTTTTACAGTAAAACTAAGGCGAAAGTCACCATCAACATCAAGACGGATTCGGGTATATTACTCGCTTCTTTTGAAGTAGATGCCGACAAAGGACTTAATTTTGCCGAATATGATTTCAAAGTAGATCAAGAAGCAGTCAAAAAATATGAGGATTGGCTCAACCAAAACAAGGAAGACGAAGAAGATATTAATCTGGAAGAAGCTGATAATGGTCATTATTATCTGCGGACAGGGACTTATTCGGTTGAAGTAATTAGTGAATCGGGAAGTGATGAGAAAGTATGGGTAGTAGAGTGATTATTTTCCATCAGCAATTTTGAAAAGTATAATCCGTAAAAACTTTTATTTTTAAGAATATTAAACATATCAAAAATGAAAACTCTATTCAGCTTTTTTACACTTGTTAATAAATTATTGCCAGTAATTTTTGTGATTTTATTTTTTTCGTTCAAAGGATCAGCCAGCCCTAAAGTTGAATATGTTTGTGAAGATGGTATTGAACTGAGGTTAGAAACTATAGAAGACGCAGATGGAATAAAGATTGTAAAAGTAAGTGATGGTGAAACCGTCTGGTTTAGAGTTATTGCTGCAATAACAACAGCATTTTTACCAGAAATTGTAAATCAAATTTGTGTAAAAGTTACTGGAGATGCTAAGGCTTGCGAAGTGGTCTATGCGGTAACAAGTGCTTTGGTTAGTTTAAAAGGAAGAAGTATTAATAGAGCAATCAGTAGAAATGGTATTACAAATGATGGCTGTGAAGCAATAAGAATGAAAATTAAAACACTCAATTCAAATAAGCTAGAGCTGGAATGTTTGGGCGGCTGTAATCTTGAAAATACTATTTGGGAAAGAAATTAGTTTTTCCATTATTGAATAGTTTCTTAAATTTCCCATTCTTACACTTATTTATCCCATTTTTATAGTTTTCCTGTTTACTTAAGTTTCCATTTTAGCATTGAAATATACTGTAAGAAATTAAGCAAACTGTGAATACCATAAAAATGAGTAACAGTTATAAAAAAGTACATTTTCAAAATTCTAATAATCCATCATCAAAATTTGATCTGGTTTCGCTGAATGATCTGCTCAATCGTAATTATTCTATTGAAGATCACTCTCCTTTTTTATTCCATCAACTAAAGTTTTTTGCCATTATTTTCATTCAAAAAGGTCATGGTAAACATACCATTGATTTTGTTGATTATGAATGTAAAAAAGGAACACTCCTGGTCATTAGAAAAGATCAAATACACAAATTTTCAAAATCAAACCTGGAAGGAATTCTTTTAATATTTACATTCGACTTTCTGGGAAGCTTTTACACAAAGACCGAAACTCAAAAATCTTTGCTATTATTTAATGATTTTTTGAATTCTCCAATCATGGAACTTACTGATAGTCAGTTTGATGTTATTTCAAAACTTATCGAAAGGTTCCAACAAGAATATATCCTTAATTATGACAAACATTCTCAAAGTATAATTAGAAGTGAACTACAAATTTTGATCAGCAAATTACACAGAATAAACACTCAAAAACACGACATCAAAACCAATAAAAAACACATATCAAAATTTATTCAATTTCATAATTGTATTGAGGAAAGATTCTCTGAATCTTTAAAAGTAAAGGATTATGCACGATGGTTAGGTGTCAGTACCAAAACACTGAATACTGTCACTCAACATATTGTGCAAAAATCAGCAAAGAAGTTTATTGACGAAATTTGTCTCAACCACATCAAACGACAACTCATCAATACGGAAAATTCCATTAAGGAAATAAGTTTTAAATCAGGCTTTGAAGAAGCCTCTAACTTTTACAGTTATTTCAAAAAAAGAGTAGGAAAAACTCCCGAAGAATACAGAAGAAGTAAACGCTAAATTTCCCATTTTCACACTACATAGCGTTATTTTCATATCCTTTTTCTTTTCCCTTATCCCAACCTTTGCGGTATTACTTAATTAAAAATAATTCTAATGACCGTTAAGACAAATTCTTTAATTCTATTACTTTCTATTTTGATATTAGGAACCACTTCTTGTAAAAAGGATGAAATACCGCCAATTGAGCTAGGTGTATCTGCAAAAGTTAATAACACCTTTCAATCAGATGCTTTTACAAATGGAGTTGAATTAGCAATAGAGGATCTCTTCATGACAGCCCCAGATGCCCTTTCTGCTACAGCATCTGTAAGCGAAGGTGTAGAATTTCCCGCTTATTTATTAGGGCTATATGATATCAACATAAGTGAAGAAAGTATCTCATTTGACTGTGTTGCTGATACTAATGATCCTAACTATGGTAGTCTTTTTAGAGTTTTGGAACCCAATACTTTCGATAGATACTATTTTGTTTTCGATAGTCCTCACAATATCACTAGCTCTGAATCAGACAATAATTCTGTTTCTTTAAATATTATATCTGAAACGGAGATTGTAGTGGTTATAGGCGAAGGATATGATTTTAATCCTGATATTAATTTTACGATTCAACTCAGTAATTAATTAAGACTAAATGATCATGAAACACATAAGTATTCTCACATGTATAGCCGTTGCTTTAATATTAAATAGTTGTTCAACAAAGAAAAGCACCGACCAAACAAATAATAATCAAACAGATATGAACAGTAAAACCATCATGGAAGTTACAACATTCAATATCCAGTCAAATGTGAACCCTGATGATTTTGCAAACAGGGATAAACAAATCGAAAGTGATTATACCAGTAAACAGCCTGGGTTCATTAAAAGACAAAGTGCTGTTAATGAAAAAGGAGAATATGTCGTGATCGTTTTCTGGGAAACTATGAAAGATGCTGATGTGTCTATGAATAAATTTATGGGAGATGAGTCAGTTGCCGATTATGCGCAAATGATAGAAGGCACTTCCATGAAAATGTCAAGATACTTGATGAGTCAGCCATTTAAAGCCGGAGAAAGTCAGTTCGTAGAGGTGATGTCTTTCGATCTAAAACCAGGAACTGATCTGACAAATTTTGATATACTTAATAACATTAGCATTATTATAATTTAAGAAGCTATTTGAATTTGATTCAAATAGCTTCTTAAAATTTGTCTCTATCTGAATATCCAGACTACTATAGCCGTTACGACCAGTAAGAAAACAGATAAAATACGATAATTCTGATACCAAGGCAAACCTTTCAATTCGGCTGTTTCGGCAGCGATCATTTCTCCTTTCCAGGTATAATCTTCTATTTTATCCATTGGTGGTGGGTCTGTTGCCAGACTGACGGTTACTTGAATAATGGTGCAGATAGCGAATAGATAGAATGTTTGGTGTAGGAAATGGATACTATTGAGGAAATTGAAAAGTGCAGGAATTTTATCTGGCGTTTCTTCCATTGCTCCAGCTGTAATGGCTGATATTGCGATCAATAAACCCATGAAAAAACCAGCTATGAGCGCTGTGAATGCGCCAGTGGCATTAGCCCGTTTCCAGAACATGCCTACAAGGAAAACCGCTGCTACTGGTGGCGAAATATAAGCTAGTGCTTTCTGCAAATATTCCCATAGTCCGCCTGCTTTTCCGATAAATGGCGCCCATAATGAAGCTAGTACCACCAAAATAAGTGTTGTGATCTGACCGATTCTTACTAACTGCTCACTGGTCAGATTTGGACGTAATTGTTTGAAAAAGTCCATTGTCACCAGTGTAGAGGCAGAGTTGAAGGTAGCAGAGATACTGGACATCATTGCTGCCAGCAAACCTGAGACCACCAAACCTAATAAGCCTTTAGGTAAAAGATCAAATAGTAATACAGGATAAGTCGCATCAGGGCAGTCCTTTAGCTGAGTACAGATACTTCCATCAGCCAATTGATAATTGATAGCAGAAATATCCAAGCCGCCATACATTAAGATAGCCAATGTACCCGGTAATACCATGATGAAAACGACAGGTAATTTGAGGAAACCTGCAAAAATAGCGCCCCAACGACCATGATTGATGTCTTTAGCTCCAAGAACACGTTGTACCATGAACTGATTATTTGCCCAGAAATAAAAGCCCAAAATTGGTGCACCGATTAGTAAGCCTGTCCAGGGCATAAAGCCATCTACACCCGGTCCTGTTCCTTTCAGGAAGTCTCCCCAGGTTTGACCACTATTCCTGAACATACTCAACACTTCTTGCCCGTTATTCAATACAATTCCTGTGTCAGGATTAGTGAAATCACCTGCTGCTGCTTTAGCATCCAGACCTGCCATCATACCACTCCAACCGCCGACTTCGCCGAAGGCTAATATGGTCAGAATTATAGAACCAATGACCAATAATATTGCCTGTAATACTTCAGTATGGATCACAGAACTCAGCCCACCAGGAATAGTATAAGCTGCTGCTGCCGCTGCCAATATAGCAATGATTAACCAGCTCTCTATACCTGGAAAGATCAATTGTAACACAATAGACCCTACATATAGAGCTGCTGCTGTATCTATCAAAACATTTCCCACTACCATGATAAATGAGAAGTAATATCTAGAGCGTTTATCGTAGCGTCTTTCCAAAAACTCTGGCATGGTATACACCCGTGAACGCAAATAGAAAGGGAGAAAAAATATGGCAAAAAAGACCAATACCACTGCTGCGAGCCATTCATAGTTAAATACATGTGTATCGGTTTTATAAGCGGCGCCTGCTAATCCCACTAATGTAGAATTGGATATATTGGCGGCAAATAATGAAATACCTACAACAGGCCAGAGCATGTTACGCCCCGCCAGGAAGTAATCTTCTGAACTCTTTCTCTTTGCATGATATAATCCGTAGCCTATAATAAATAAGGCATAGACAACCATGATGATAAAATCAATACTCGATAACTGAAATTTTTCCATAGTGTGTTTTTGATAATACTTCGTATTGGTTTTAAGAACGTTCTAAAGCTTAAATTTAATTTATTTTTTTGGCATTGGAGCGACTAACTGAATTTTATCGTTGTTTTTGGCAAAGACGAAATACTCTTTTCCCTTAATGCTTATTTGTTTAATTCGGCGAGTCTGACCTTTAATAATCGTATTGCCTAAACTAGAGATAGACATATTGCCTTCTTCATCAAAGGATAAGACCTGACCATAGCTGGCATCATAGCGTCCCATTTCTATGTTGGAATCATAAAAATTCCCTCCCAGAAGCACTTCTTGCCGTCCGTCTTCATCAATATCTTTCAAAAGTACTGCTTCCAGTGTCGAAAATTGCGCTGCATCAGGCAAAAGGCGGGCAATGAATTCATCTCCTCTGTTCTCAAAGTAAGCATGTTGAAGAAAATTCGCTTTCAATACTTCTGCCTTATTTAATTTTTCTTTACCAAATATGTCTGTCATATCGGCTTTCGCCAAATCTTTTGCATAGAGATATTTCTTTTTTAAAGAGACTAATTGCTTGGTCAACTCTGCATGATTATTGAACGGAATTTCTTTGCCATCCAAATAATAAGTCAGTATCTGTTCAATTTGACTATTGTCATCAAAGTCATTGACGTAAAGGCGGATGGGTTCGGCTATGCTAGGTTTTAGTCGGGTATTTTTTCCGAGATTTCCCGCCAATATATCTATGTCGCCGTCATTATCAAAATCGTAAGGTAAAACAGTATTCCACCAACCGGATAAATGGCTGACATCCTTTTGTTCAAACTGCCCTTTATTATTAATGAATAGTTGAATAGGTTGCCATTCTACAGCTAGCAATAGGTCTTTATCGCCGTCTCCATCCATATCCTGCCAAGCTCCATCTTTGACTAGTCCGGCCTGATGCAATGCCTCCTGAGCGACTTCTTCAAACTCACCATTTCCTTTATTTTTAAATAAAAATGATTTTGGTGTTTTACCATAATTATAGGGCAATGCACGTCCGCCAAAAAAGAAATCAATGAGTCCGTCACCATTATAATCATCAGCCAATACACAGGAAGCTGTCAGGTAAGCCTCCGGAAAAATATCTTTTCTTTGGAAATTGCCTTTGCCGTCATTGATATAAGCTCTTTGCAGACAAGCTTCACTTTTGCCTCTGTACTCATTGCCCCCCGAGGCAATAATTAAATCTAAATCACCATCATTTTCTATATCAGCAAATACTGCATCTACATCTTCAAACAGACTGTCATTTTGGATGCTATTTGGCGTATTTTCCTTGAATTTTCCGTTGCTTTGCTGGATAAATAAGGCACTTTTTTGTCTTTTGGAATTACCGACAAATACATCTTCTTTTCCATCTCCATTTATATCAGCGACTGCTAATGCAGGCCCTTCTGATGAAACCATATGTGGCATCAGGCTTTCTCGATTAAATTCCACGAATGGGTTTTCTTTATGGGTAAAATCTAAGCCTGATGATTGGGTAACATCCTCGAAGTTATACGCTGATGTTTTGTGATGTAATTTCTGATAATCAAATTTAGGCAAGTCAGGTTTCCACCGAATTATGTTTACATCATTGAAATTCACGTCACCAATTATTTCATAAGTGCCATCAGTCCAGACAATTGTAATGGACTGAAATTCATCTACTGAGATGTCAATATGAAGCCCCGGCGCCATGCTCGACTGATAACCTTTAACCCGATAATGTTCATGTATCTGAGCAATTGGTACTGTTGTTTGTCTTGGACTCAAAAATCCATCCTTAACAAGTACTTTTGCTCCAAGAGCTTGCTTGTTGGCGGGTGGACCTTCAAATTGAATAATCAGATAATGTCCGTAATAAATGCTATCTTTTATGGCTAAATTTTCATAGATAAAAGGCGCATCTTCAATGTTATTCACGACTATATCCAGATCACCATCATTATCCAGATCGGCATAGGCTGCACCATTGGAATAAGAAGGTTGGTCATTCTCAATGTATTCGTCAATATCAGTAAAAGTCAGATCTTGATTATT
>JAHDFX010000358.1:0-3204 GCA_020627965.1 Saprospiraceae bacterium
CCGCTTACGAAGCGTGTAGTTTTGTTGAATCATAGTTAAATATTTATAAAATTATAGAATAGCTATATGGTCAGATCAGTAAACCCTGATCGGTCCATAGATTTTAGCTTTGTGGTCTTGCCCAGAAGGTCTTGCCGGGGATGGATACGCCCAGTTTGTATTCGGGCTTTGAAGTATTGAGGATATTCGGACGAATTTTATCAGGTAGTATCTGAACATCGTAAATTTCATCTACGGAAGCCTGATATTTAATTTCACCATATACACTGCCTGTAGGTAAATGAATGACAGCTATACCGGCATTTAGTGCCTTATCGGCAATATTCAATTTGGCAAATGTAGAGGAGTTTTTGCGAAGGCGAGATAAGCCGATAAACAGGAAGTCTTTGTAATGTGCCATGCCCCTTACGAAACCATTTATTTTGGTAATCACATCGTAGGTACCACGGTCAACGTCTATCTTAGCCAATTCACCGGTAGCAGAGAAAAGGACATAAAGCGCTCCATTAAATATACGAGGCGAATGTGGCATAGGTAGTTGCTCGGCAATGATCTCATTTTTTTCAATGTCCATCATAATGCCATCTGTTGTTACTACATCCCGCCAGCTTCGTGGCGTATTGCCACGATTAAATGCTGTGGCATATTTTGGTTGACCATTCAATTCTGCCATACCATTAAGATGACAACGATCTTCTGATACCATGTCAGTAATAAAAGGCGGTTGCCAGTATGGGGTAAAATTATAATCATCATCAATGGAGACAATCGTAGAAAAAAGTGTATTTACACCATATAGTTTTCCTCCCTCGCCCCAAGTCAGGTCATGTATATCTAATGCACCAGTATGGTAGGTATTGCGTGGCATGTATAAAGCATCATATACATTAGGCTTAACTGGATAAAAACTGGCCAATTCGGAAGAATTGCGAAAAACTGTGATCTCATCTTTGCAAGCAATTGCCATTTTATTCCCATTATCTGTAAGCGCTATTCCCATAGGCTTGGCAAAAGTTCGGGGGAGCTGGATTAGTGAGTCTTCGTTTTTAGGAGATAACATGACTACCTTACCTGCCTGATAGGTACTAATGGCAATACTGCATTGAAGATTGAGTAGCAATTCTGGAATATTTGGGGAGTAGGAACACGAAAAAGGGGCAAGTTGTTTTGGTAAATTGTTTTGCATAGCTTTATTTTGAAGGGAATGAGTCGAGAAAACTGCCAAGGTTTCCTATATTTTTATGATAAATATTAAATCACAAAAATATTACCAAACTTACATAAAAACACCGCCATTCAAACGATTCTCCACATTTATTCGCTGTTTAGCACTATACTATTTAGCATTTTTTTAAGATTTATAATACCTTTTTAGCAAAAGCTACGTCTACATCTTAGTAATTATTATCACATTTTTTTCATTTTAATCCCTTTAAGCTGATATTAAATAAACTTTTCCATATTTTTGTCCCAAATCTTGTCAAAAAACACTATACAGGATTTTAAATATGACAATTTTAGATTTTATAAGAATAAATTTCAATTACATGAGAAAAACTGTTATCGCACTTGGTGTATTCTGTTTTCTGGTTGCGCTGAACAACACCTTCGCTCAAATCTCTGAGAATAGAAATGCACTCACCTACAAATTTCTGATATCAGACTACAATGGTCCTTTGACCGACAGCTATTTTGATACAGACAATTTTACTTATGGTGGTGAGATGAAATATACACGTTTCCTCAATCGCTCTTTTAATTTGGGGATCCCACTCAGACTGGGACGTGTAGAATATCCTTCGTCAGATTCATTATCCAGCCCCACTGAAAGTTTATTTGCCAGTGGTGACCTTACCATTATTTATAAACTAAATAATGGTTATCTTTTTAAAGAAACGTCTATCATTGCTCCTTATCTGTTCGCAGGTATCGGTGGCAATTATGTTTTCGATCTGGATGATAGTAATTTTGATGCTCAGGTACCTGCCGGACTTGGTTTTGACATTAAGCTGGCTAAAAATGTTCGTCTCCAACTACAATCAGAATATCGCTATTCTTTGGTTAATGAGTTCAATAATCTCCGTCATACTGCCGGCCTTAAATTCATGTTTGGTGGAGGCAATAAGATTAAGAAGGAAGAAGAGGAAGAGGTATCTGCCGATACAGATGGCGATGGTATCGATGATGTTACAGACAAATGTCCAGACAAAGCAGGCTTAGCCAAATTCAGTGGTTGCCCGGATACAGATAGTGATGGTATTCAGGACTCCAATGATGAATGTCCTGACGTTGCTGGTGTCGCAAGATTCAAAGGTTGCCCTGATTCAGATGGCGACGGTATTGCCGACAAAGATGATAAATGTCCGGATAAAGCAGGTACACGTGCACTCAATGGCTGCCCCGCTGTAGATACGGATAGAGATGGCATCAATGACGACAAAGACAAATGTCCTGAAAAACGAGGACTGACTCGCTTTGACGGTTGTCCGGATAGTGATGGTGACGGCACACCTGATCCTGATGATAAATGCCCAGCTACTATTGGTTCTAAAGATGCTGGTGGTTGCCCGGATACCGACAAAGATGGTATTACAGATAAAGAAGATAAGTGTCCTACCACACCAGGTATTGCTGAAAAAGATGGTTGCCCTGAAGAACCAGTCAACAATACAGTGATTATCACTAATCCTGGTCCTACAGTCACGCTTCCTGCTAATCCAATAAGTACAACTACTACAATAACAACTGAAGTACAAGAGGTCATGGATTATGCTATGCGCTCCGTTCGTTTTGAAACCGGTAGCTCTACGCTTAAAACATCTTCTTATACTGTATTAGATCAGGTAGCTGATGTACTATTGACCAATGGGATTTATAGTCTTAGCATAGAAGGACATACTGATGCACTAGGTGATGATAAACGCAATATGAAATTATCAGAATCTCGCGCTAAAGCTTGTTTTGATTATCTGGTCAAGAAAGGAATTGATGAATCACGTATGAGTTATATCGGATATGGTGAAGAGCGCCCTATCGGAGATAATAACAGAACTAAGGGACGTGAGAAAAACCGTCGTGTAGAATTTAATATCTTCTTGAGGTAATTCAAGAGATAAGAAAACATAAAAAAAGCCTTGATTTCCATGGAAATCAAGGCTTTTTTTATGTACTCCTAAAACTTTAACTAAATTTTTAGTTTCATTT
>JAHDFX010000358.1:3214-3876 GCA_020627965.1 Saprospiraceae bacterium
AAAGCCTTGATGTCCATGGAAATCAAGGCTTATGTACTCCTAAAACTTTCACTACATTTTTAGTTTCATTTAACTAAAAAGTTAGTTGATCTTTATTACCTTTGATTCCGTAATCAAGAGTAATGATGAAATCTTATTTAAAAACACGATTTGATAAGCTCAGTCATGTACTCATTTTTTTAAAAATTTTTAAAACGAAAAAGACATGAAAAACGTATTTTTTAGCTTATTAGTACTTTTAGTAGGTCAGGCAGCCTATAGTCAAAACACTACAGCTAGTGAAACTCAAGCGATGAACTCTGTCAAGGCTTCGCATCAGTTAAAACAGCAATCGACAGATCAAAGCCTGAATGGTACTGAAAATCTTGCTCAAATCACTTTTACAGAAGAAGTATACGATTTCGGCACCATCAAAGAAGGAGAGGTTGTTGAATATACTTTTAAATTCAAGAACACAGGTACTGCTCCGTTGCTAATAGAACAAGCCAAATCTACTTGTGGCTGTACGGTTCCCCAATTCCCTAGAGAAGCTATAGCCCCAGGAGCTACAGGTGAAGTCTCTGTGCGTTTCAATTCTGCAAAAAAATCAGGAAGACAACGTAAACCTATTAAAATCACGGCTAATACTTCTCCTCAGATAACTACAGTTTATATTGATGGTA
>JAHDFX010000359.1 GCA_020627965.1 Saprospiraceae bacterium
GCTTCCAGTTCTAGGCCTTCCAGCATGCTTCGTACAATGGGCGTTACATAATAATACTCAAAAGCTACTCCATTTTCATACATCAGTTCCTGCCGTTCTATTAGTGTATGGTTCACTAGTGTATGTAGGGCGGCGCTATGGCTGTTTTCATTTTGCTGTAGCAAGGCCATCTCAAGCACAGGTATGCGGAAATGGGTGAGCAAAGAAAGTGTCTGTTGCGTATGGCTATCCAATAAGTCGATCAGTTCCTGAAAGACTAAGTTCTGGCTCATGCGCTGTATCACTTCCTTGCCTTTTTCTTTGAGCTGCGCTTCAAAAGCTGATAAGCGGGACAGTGTGGGGGCTATATCTGCCTGCTTTTCCTCAAATACTTCATCAAAAAACTCTAAAGCCCGGTAATTGCCGCCGAAGGTTTTGTGGAGTAATTGTATGACATCTTCGTAGGCTAACTGTTCATCACGACGGAGGTGGAGTACTTCATCGGATAGTCGCTTTTCGGCTATTAGCTTATTGATTTGTCTTAGTCTTAGCTGCTGGCATTTTCGGAAAAAATCGGGGTAGCCCGCCTGGTTGAGATTGATGGTCGGTATATCCGGAAAATCTGCCAGAGCGTAGCGGCCAGTGAGGATAATGGGGAATTGCTGGAACTGTACCAGCATAGTAATGATTTCGGCTATGTAGCTGTATTCATCACTGAATTTTCCGCCTTTTTCTGCCTGAAAACTTTCCAGGTTGTCAAAGACAAATACGGGCTTGCAATGCGGCATTAATTCCTGCAAAAGAAATATAAACTGATCGAAGGCTTTTTCGTATTTCTGCATGTCCACCCTTGCCATTAGATTGCCTTTCTTTTGCAAGACGGCGATCATACTGTGTGTAAGGTGGCTGAGTTGTGGTTTTTGCTCATTGATAAAAAAAGGCTCCGTTGTCGGTTCTGCTGTGATTAATCTGCCGATCAGATGCTCGGCGAAGGAAGTTTTTCCTACACCGCCCTGTCCGAGTATGAGTATGGGCTGGGCTGCACGCAGGTATTGCATGGCGGCTTTTCTTTCTCTTCGCCTGCCTATGAAGCGGTAGCCTTCTTTTTCTGTGAGCAATAATCTTTCTTCACCTGTGGCGAATTTATACGAAGTCAGCCGAAGTTCTTTCTCGGGCTTAGTCCAGTTGACCAGTTGCGGGCAGGGCTGTGCGGTATAGAGCTGGGGTATCATCCATTGTCCTGCTGTATGGCGGCTGCCGCTGGCTTTTAAGACTTCCTGTTCCAGTTGGCGGATATGGGCGATGGCTGTATTAAAAGCTTCTCCTATGATCTCCTGCTGGGCGATTTGTTCGTATAGTTTGGCTGCGAAAGCAGTGGCGTAAAGGTCCAAAATACTAAAGCCCATCGCTACTACAGCCGGTATATGAATGGCTAGTATTTCTTCGGTGACGCCTTTGAATTTATCTTGTTCGCCTGTGCCCTGTGCGGTTTGGCAGGCAGACAGTACGACTAAGGCAGGGCGGTTTTTCGGGCGTATATTGACTGCTTTGGCAAAGTCTTCTGCTTTGACGAGTTTGCCATTGCCAGTAATAAAATCTTCTAATTGTAAATAACCTATTCCATCCTTAAATACCCCATGTCCGCTAAAATGCAGGATGTGGTACTGGTTTTCTTTGAGTCGGCTTTCGAGCCCTTCCAGTGAGCCATCATCAGTGAAATCTATCTGCACCTGTGCATTGGCGTATAAGCCCTTAAATGCCTGAATGATCTGTTCTTCTTCGGCTTCGTAGGAAAGCCTTGCACCACCATCATGTTCTGGTGCAGCGATCATCACGAGTACTTTTAGCGGTAGTGGATTATCCGGCTCAAATTCGGGCGGTATGGCTTCTTTTGCGAGCCCTTTGCTGAGGGTCAGGAAGTCATTACTGTTGTCCACTGCCATGCGCCAGGGTAGGTTGAGTGCGAAATTGTCGGGGTGCATGAGGTGTATTGTGCGGTGTTGTTTGCGGTCTTCCGCAATGGCAGTAAAGTTTTCCTGTTTGTGGAGTATTTGTTGCATCGCCTGCTGCAAGTCGCTGGTCAGTTCGGGTGTAAGGGCTTGTCCGCTTTCCAGGTGTTTGAGCAGATTTTGGTAATGCGTTTTTAAGTCACTGATTTGTGTGTCAGTGATTTTTAGGTGGATTGGGTGGTAGTTCATAGTTGCTTATTTCGGAATACCTTTTAATACGGTGTTTTTGGGAAGTTTCATGCCTGTTTTGACCTTGAGTGTCATGAATTGTCCGCAAAAGGGACATTCTACTTCGAAGCTTCTTGGTCCGCTGTTTTTATCGTCTTCTTCAAATATGGCAACGTAGTTAAATTTGTGGGTTTTGTCTTTGGGACATTCAATGTGGTAGCCGAATTTCTTTTCCATGGATGGTTATATTTTGTTGTTATTGGAATATGTTTCTGTAAAGTTAATTGTTTTCTGCTTGTAAAAAACCTTTATATTAGCAAAATAAATCAAATATCTCATTTCGCTATGTTCGAACACCATATAAAAACCTGGCTTGCCTTTGTGTTTTTTTGTCTGACTTACACAACATTTGTCAATGCCCAACACAATAGTGCCACCATTGTCTGGCAGGGCTTTCAACACCAATGGAAATACGATAATCATCGGTATAAACGGATGGGAAGTTATGTGAGTGCGCCCATGGAAGACGCAGAAGGTTATCAGGCAGAGATCGTGAATACGGCGGCTTCTGGTATTGGGGCAGATGTGATGAATTATGCGACCTGGTTCACCAAAGTCAAAACGACGGATGTTTTTTTTGATACGCAGGATTCTGTAGAAATTCCCATGATTGTGTGCAGTAGGGATACGATTACAAAAAATGACCATAAAGGTGTCGTAATTCAAGGGAATTTTGATTTTACTTATCCTTTACCTGAAGCCATGCAAAACAAGGAAAACTATATGGCTTTTCTGAATGGCTTCGATCTTTATCATGTGAGAAATAAGACGGGGCGGTTTTATCATCCTGCCTATAACGCAGTAATCAGCACCTGGAGTCAGGCACTCAAATTTAATCAGTTGGATATTCGGATTGCTGATACACGGATCAATCAGCAGGAAGAAACGTATACTGTAACGATAGCCCTGGCATTGACAGCCGATTGCAAAACGGGTGAATGTCCGAAAGTAGAAAGCTTTTGTCTGGATTATGCTTTTAATGTGCCTTTTACACTGGCTGCAGGAGATGCTGATGCGCTTCGGCTGAGCAGTCCGAAAAATCTTTATAATGCCTATGACTGGGAAAAGGAAACCCGTGTAGATGAGTTTAAAAAACGAAAATCTAAGCGTAAGAATTACTATGCAAGGCGCTATCACCCGAATGAAATTGTGCCGGAAAAAAAAGGCGTCTGGCTAGAATCTACGTATGATGAAACTTTGCAGGTAATTCCAGTCATCAGCGCTATTGGTTTTGAGACGATAGTGCCACAGGAGATATTGGATAAAGATGAAAATGCTTATCATTTGGCAGAACTGAGGATGGCGATCTTCCCCGCTGGCGGACAAAGCCCGGGTCAGGATTCGTATTATTATGATTATATGCTGTTTTTTAAGCAATGGCAGACCGATATGCGCTGGTTATCCCATGCTAATCCTGGTGCTGTGGAGATTAATATGAATGTCGTCCCTTTACAGTTTTTGAAAGAAACAGAACTGGAATATGGGCAAACGAATGGACAGATTCGCTGGAAGACGAACCCTGTTGTGCCGCTTTCTGCTAAGAGTTCGAAGGCGGTGAAGCGTAAGGTGGTGCGGGTTGAGTAATTGAGACAGCTATTTAAAGACGACTTCTGCGACCTCATAACTTCTTCTATCAGGAGGCATCATGCAGGTTCCAT
>JAHDFX010000090.1 GCA_020627965.1 Saprospiraceae bacterium
GGTAACTGGTGACAAATTGCTATAAGGTATCTGCCCCGGAAGAATGTTATGAACTGTATTTAATGCTGTTGTCATCTCCCCTACTTCAGGATCATAAGGACCTTCCAACAATACATGTATAGTAATTTCAGTACAGGCATCTTCTACTTCAATAAACACCATTCCTGTATCACAAAGTAACGGTGAACCGCCATCGCAAACCTCATAAGCAAAACTATCAAGCCCCACATAATCCGTATCTGGAGTATAAGTATATGTCCCGTTTGCATTGAGTATGACTACACCATGTACAGGGTCTGTAATGGGTGTGGTATTGATATATAAATCGTCTCCGTCAATATCACTGTCATTGGCTAAGACCTCATCATTTAGTGCAATGTTTTCTGGTGTAATTCCATTATCATCCATAGCTACAGGAGCGTCTTGTACAGCATTAATTGTCAACATTACTGTAGCTGTACTACAAAGCGAAGGATTTCCATCATCGCAGACTTCGTAGGAGAAACTATCTGTTCCATTATAATCCTGATCGGGCGTATAAGCAAAAAAGCCAGATGCTAAGACAAAAACAGTGCCATTTACGGGCTGAGTAACAGGTGTCGTGTTTATGTCCTGACTATCTCCGTCTACATTATTGTCGTTATTTAATACATTGTATGAGACAAATTCATCTTCATTTAAGATCACTTGGTCATCCACAACTACTGGTGCATCATTGACAGGTGCTAAACTTATATTTACGACAGCTACATCACATAAAGCAGGGTTTCCATCATCACATATTTCATAACTAAAACTATCAGCTCCATTAAAATTAGTATTGGGGCTATAAGTGTATATACCATTTGGGTTGATAGTCACTGTGCCATTCATTGGCTGAGTTATTGGAGTAGTATTTACTGTAAAACTTCCATCTATATCTCCATCATTGGGTGAAACATCGCCTGTAATATTAGTATCTTCAATACCAGTTTCATTATCATCTGTTGCAATGGGAGCATCATTAACAGGATCAATAGTGATATTCACAGTTGCGGTATCACATAATGAAGGATTGCCATCATCACATATCCTGTACGCGAATACATCCACACCATAAAAATCCGTATCCGGCGTATAAGTATATGTACCTTCAGCGTTCAATGCTACTACTCCATTAGTTGAAGAAGTGATAGGAGTAGTAATGAGTGTAATTGCTCCATCTATATCACTATCGTTTGACAATACACTACTACTTAACACTGTATCTTCATTAATGATTTCTATATCATCATTTGCGACTGGTTTGTCATTTACAGGCGTCACCTCTATTTGGGCTAAATAAGGTATGCAGGTCGTTTCATCAATTGGTGTAATAACAATAGAGTCAATCGTCTCATATTCAATATATAAATGAGGTGCATCCTGTGGTACATTACCATCAAAAGACTCAACTGCCCGTGTTCCTGTACCTTCAATTATGAAGGTTATATTGTTGCCACTTGACCAGTCCGGTCTATCTATAATTTCCTGAATTACATTACTGATATCAGAAGTATTATAAAAGCTACCTAATGTCCAGGGTGGTACATTGTTCCAAGGAGCAGAAGCACTTGTCTTATTCATGTTTGTCAGGGCATAATTCACCGTTGGGATGGGTAAAGCATTACCTATGTTTTCCCCTTTTATTGAGAGTGAAGTTGGCTCACTTCTTGTTTCATCGGCTCTGAATCTCAGATAGGCATTTGTAATTACAGCATCTTCTGGAACGGTAATGCCACTTATTCTAAGTCCAACTCCATTATATAAAACACCATCATCATCATCCCCTAAGTCCAGATCGCCACTATCTGTTGCCATAACACCAGTAATGCGTTCTTCCACATCATCTCCACTTGTAGTCACCTGCCCTTCATATGTTTTTATCGACGAATATATAGTAGTATCATAATTAATGGAGTCTTTGCAAACCTGATAAATAAAATTATCCAATCCGTAATAATTAGCATCAGGTGTATAATTAAAACTTCCATCGGCATTAAGATTAAACATTCCATTAGCAGGATTGGAGATTAACGACGTACTAGAACCTGCTGTAAGACCAGAAACAACATCATTTAAAACATTGTCTTCAAGTACTGTAAAAGTATCTGATATCGTGCAATCTACTGTTACAGACAATGTTCTGATTTTGGTACATTCATCAATATTCATAATAAGCTGAACGGTATATGTACCAGAATTACTCCAGACGACCGAAGCTGATGAACCTGAAACAGATGATGGACTTGCGTTGAAAAAATACCAGGTATAAGTTGCATTTTCATAAACTGTATCTAGAGCAAATGTAGTTTCCACGTCAGCACAAATCAATGGAGGAAGAATTATATTGCTTTCCGGGCAAGGGGTATTTTCTCGCCCTGGTGTACCATAAGCAGAATTGATAGCAGATGAAGATTCCCACAATTCCGGTGTAGCATTGTCGGCACCAGGTGGGTATATTAGCGATAATGTAGGTCCTCCACCGTCTGGTTCTTCTGGCCAAGGATTCTTATCGTCATAATCTACATAATCAGATAAACATTTATTAGCATCAAAAAGGCTGATTCTTTCTCCTTTTTTACTTAAATTAAAATCAAAATCACCTAAATATTGACCAACCTGCGGAAAGGTTGAAGTAAACATTGTCGCATTTTCAACCAAAACAATAAAACCTTCTGCGTCTATAATTGTCCCATTAGGGATAACGAAAACATTGTTATTATCATAAAACTCCCAACCAGATATATCTACATCTACAGAGTTAGGGTTGTACAGTTCTACCCAATCGCCCGGATCTGCTGCACCGTTATCTGAATTATAATTAATTTCATTGATGATGATGGGTGTAGCTGATGATGGGCATACCCGACTATTTTCTGCTCCTGGCGTTCCTCCACAAGCCAGATCAGAACGAAACCAATTTAGTGGATCATTATTATCAAAAGCCGGATTAAGTAATTCAAGTGAAGGCCCGTCTCCATCTGGTTTTTGGTCCCAGGGATTGACGTCATTGTACCTTACTTCGTCTATTATCCTACCCTTAAAATCAACTAATTGAATCAATTCACCATCATTGCTAAGTTCTCCTTTGTATTGTCCAAATGGAGTCGGACTGAAATAAACATTGAATGTATCTATATTTTCAGCAAGTACGATAAATTCTCCTGATGCAATTGTAGTTCCCCAGGGAAAAACATAATCTATACCAGAAGAAAACCTGCAATCTGTCAGGTCGATTGTTTCATTCCCAGTATTTTTAATTTCTATGTATTCTGTTTCAGACCAGTCGTATGGCGAGCATATACTATCAGCATGGTACATGATCTCATTGATGACAATAGATGTACGGTCTTGTTGCAAATAAAAACGACGGGGACACATAGCAGACCAGTCAGAAGCATTGATACGAACTCTTGCATGTATCTCTGTTGGTCCGACAATCATAATAGAGCCGTTATATACTTGAGCAGATGCAGAGATTCCCCCGCCTGGGCTTCTGGGGTCAGTTCCATCCGTTGTATAATATATTGTTCCATTACCATTCGGATTGTTAAGGCTTAATTGGTATCCAGCAGGTACATCACCTCCATATTGACTAAACTGAACACTCTGAGTTGAAATAGGATAACGTCCATCTCCCTGATAATGCCCAACCATGATGCCCGTTCGTTGAGGAAAATAGTTACTACGCATATCATTCAACTCAATCATAAATTCATCATTGATATCCCAATTACTCTTAGCTGTGTGACTTGATCCGTAGTCAAAAACTGTATTTCCCCACCTAGCTGATTCTGCTACCAGCGGCAATTGAACTTGATTAATTCGAATCATGTACATACTATCCAATACTTCCGGTGTTAATACACCATCATTGAAGCAATGACATTCAATTTTATCTCCTTGTAATACTTTAAATTCATTATTATCTATTACATCGGATGGTACCGGGCCTATACTACTCACACTGTTTCTATAAAGTAGATTCCCATAAGAGCCTTCAAAGACACCTTCATTTCCAAGGGCCAAATCATAATCCCAAATAACAAATTTATATCCACCATTTCCAGGAAAAGGATCGGCCCCTCCCAGGTTATTATGCGCTTGTCCCCAATCAAAATTAGCTCCATAATCATTGAGAATCAAATAGTCGGCAGTTTGTTCCAAATCAATATAGTCACTATCATAACCTGCACTCACCAATTGGTTATAAAAAGGAGGATTAACAGGTTCATTCCAATACTCTCCGCTTTTGCGAACTTCTATTTCTTCCTTTGTCTTTTCCGGAAAATAATATGATTCAAACCAAGCCTCATCAGGGCGTTCCATAAGGTGGTAATGCCCCATGTATTCACCATTTACATACACATGTACCCAACGTCCATGTGGTGCCGGGTATCCCATTGCCATCTGAATATCCCATATAAAGCGATTACGTACAAACTGAGCTTTACTTTCATCACAAAATTCACAATTTAAACCATCTTGACTTGCAGACCTGAGTAAAAGTTTATTAAATTCATTGACCGGAGGTATAGCATAATCATATCCATCATCAAACAAAGGGTATTTTAATTTCGAAGCCCCATATATGCTTTTAAATTCAAGTCGATAATGTCTTTTAGGATTTGTAGGACTTCCTCCCCATGTCTGTATACCGCTATTTTCCTGAAAAGCACTCGTACCATCAGCGAAAAACATTTCTACCGATGTTTCTATCTCTACATCGATATGGTCATTGGAATTAATAGAAGAAGATACAATAGATACTGTAGGGATCGCCGTCAGTGCATCACGCATCATAGGTCCGTAAGTAGCATCGTTTGTTATGCTCGTCTCCATGTAGGATGCATTAATGATTTCGTCTAAAAATATATAAGTATGTGTGACAACAGACGTTTGTTCATTTGCATTGTATGCAATTGCTCTAACAGATGTTGTTCCGTTAATAGCTATAGGGGCTGAATATAGTATACCTGAAGATGTAGTTGGTTTGGAATTATCTGTTGTGTATCTAATCAACACACCAGTCTCTTCTGTACTCAATTCCAATAAAAATGGAGTATCATAGTGTCCTCGCTCTATACTAAACTCTACTTCGAGTTGCGCATAGGTTATTGCTGAAAATTGCATGAGCAACAGGGACAGTATAAATCTCTGTAAAAAAAATATTTTATGCATTTTTATTATATAATAAAACGATAATTACCATCGTGTAAAAAAGCTATTTACACGACAAAATGATAAAAAAACTGATGTTATCAAATATTGATTACAAGAAAAAGACGTGGTTAAAGTTAAAAAGGTTTGCCAGCTACCTTATTTTACCTTTTATTTTTAATTCTTAAGACTGATTTTCTCATTCAAAAGGGATAATACATTATGAAAGGTAATTATTCATCGTGACAGGTAAAACACCTTCAACATGAAAATATATCCCATACAAATAAAAAATATCAATTTCATACATAGGGCAAAGGCATCAGAATAAAAATAATTCCAGCAATTTGCTCTTAGTATTTCTCCGTCATTCCTTATTTTTACGCCATGATAAGAAATGACTGGACATTAGATGAAATTACCAAAATTTATAATAGCCCTATTTTGGATTTGATGTATCGTGCCTCTACTGTGCACCGAGAGTATCACACTGCCAATGAAGTGCAAGTCTGTACCTTATTGTCGATAAAAACGGGTGGTTGCCCTGAAGATTGTTCTTATTGCCCGCAAGCAGCCCGTTATCATACAGATGTCAAGGTGCATAAACTTCTGGAAGTTGATGAAGTATTGACTAAAGCCAGTATTGCCAAGCAAAACGGTTCTACCCGCTTTTGCATGGGAGCTGCCTGGCGAAATGTACGAGACAACCGTGATTTCGATAAGGTTGTGGATATGGTCAAAGGTATCAACAAAATGGATATGGAAGTATGCTGTACCTTAGGTATGCTGACTGAAGAACAGGCACAACGTCTCAAAGAGGCTGGACTTTATGCTTACAATCATAATCTTGACACTTCAGAAGAATACTATGATGACATCATTACTACCCGTACCTATGACGATCGGCTGAACACGATTGGGAATGTCAGAAAAGCTGGTATTTCAGTTTGTAGTGGCGGAATTATCGGTATGGGAGAAAGCGATGAAGACCGTATAAAAATGCTACACACGTTGTCTAACATGGACAAGCATCCTGAGTCTGTGCCAGTTAATGCATTAGTACCTGTAGAAGGGACACCGCTAGCCGAACAACCCAGAGTATCTGTTTGGGAAATGGTAAAAATGATTGCTACCGCCCGTATCCTGATGCCAAAAACTCAGGTTCGTTTATCTGCCGGAAGGCTGAAAATGCCTGTAACTGAGCAAGCACTTTGCTTTATGGCTGGAGCAAGTTCTATATTTGCTGGCGATCAGTTACTCACTACACCAAATCCCGATGTCAATCAGGATAAAGCTATGTTTGATTTATTAGGTTTGACACCAAGACCTGCCAATAAAGAAGTGCCTGTATAATAGCTACGACAACGCACTGGCATACATTATAAAAGCTTTGAATAATTTTAAAGCTTAATGGCTCTTCCATATCTTTTTTTTAACTTATCTTTAGAATTGGTATCATGTTTGCCTAATTGAAAGCATATTAACTAAATTAGGAATGACGCAAGAATAAAATGTACACTTATGTTTAAAATAATCAAATTAACCGCCTTACTTTTTTTGGTAGCTCTATCCTCTGTTTACAGTCAGGAAGGCTGGTTTGTCATTACTACACGAGGTGATCGTTTAGCTTGGGTAGAAGTCGATCAATTATCTCCTTCAGGCGATTTGATAAAGATAAAAAAAGGTAATCGTTATGGATTAATGGATCAAAACGGCAATATGATTCTAAAAGCCAAATATGAGGAAATCAAAGGCTATTCAAACGGATTGGCTGCTGTTCGCCACAAAGGCAATTATGGTTTTGTGAGTGAGAAGGGCTACATGGTTATAGATGCTATGTATGACGATGCCACAGGATTCACGCCAGACGGTGTTGCTGCTGTACAAAAACTAGGCCGCTGGGGTTTTATTGATCGTTATGGCAAACTATTCATTGATTATGTCTATGCGGATGCCACACCATTTAAAAATGGTTATGCTATCGTTAGAAAACGCTTTGATAAGACTGTTGGCATGATTGATAAAAACAATCGTTTTGTTATCAAAAACGATACTTATATAAATCTGGTTTATCCTCAGGAAGGAATGATAGCAGCTCGTATTCGAGGTACGGGAAAATGGGGTTTTCTGGATATGCAGGGAAATACAATCGTTCCTCATGATTACAAATTAGTATACAGTTTCAGTGAAGAATTAGCATTTGTAAAAAAAGATAATAAATTTGGAGCCATTGATAAGAATGGAAATATGGTTATTGACGCAATTTACAGCGATGTTAAAAAAGAAGGATTCAGCGGAGGAATGGCAGCTGTAAAATCACAGGGTAAATGGGGTTTCATAGACAAAACAGGCGAAATTATTATTCCATTTGAATATGATGACTGTAGTTCTTTTTCTGAAGGATCGGCAGCCGTTGCACAAGGTGGTTATTGGGGTTATATAGATACATATGGCGACATGATGATTCCTTATGAATTCGAGCAGGCAACAGGTTTTTTCAGAATAAAAGACCAATTAGTTGCTATCGCAAAAGAATCACCGATCCCTCCTCCAATGGAAGAAATCGACGATGAAGAAAGCCTTATTGATGATGAAGAAGCTACTGTAGTAGATGAGGTTGTAGAGGAAGAAGAAGAGGAAGAAATGGAATTAGAAGAAGGAGAAGAGGAAGTATTTGATGAAGAAATCGTGGAGGAAGAAATCGACGATGAAGAAGAAGGAGATTTAGTTCTTACAGATAAGCCAGATAAAGGGAAAGGAAAGGGGAAAGGAAAACAAGGAAAAGATAATAGCCCCAAACCAAGACCCAATACATCTTCGTCAGAAGAATTAGGTGATGATGCGCCGGCTAGTCTTCGTTTCATGGAGCAAGTTCACGGTGTAGAAACAGCATTAGGTGAAAGTCGCCTATCTTATAATGCCAGTTTGATGTATATGAATGCAGCTCATGAAGGTGATGTAGATGAATTTGAGCAACAGTCACGCCTTGCCCGAAGTAAAATGAATACAGCCTTGTTAAAAATGCGTAAAGCTTCTCAACAAATGAGTAAAGCTCAAAAAACAGGGAGATTAATGAATTGTTCTGCCATTGAATCACTGTTAAAAACATCAGGCGAGGAGTTGCTTAAGTCGGCTGACCTCTTGGAAAACTCTTCTGATTTACTCAATGATACTGTTTCTCGCTCAGGCATGAAAACATTCAGTCAGAGTATAGATGAGGTGACTGACCAATTGCATGATGTGGAGCATAATCTGCGTCAAACTACTAAAGCTATTGGAAATTGTAATTAAGTTAAGAGCATGCTCTTTTTTCACACAATCCTTAATACTAAATTTCTTAAGACAAACATAAAAACCCGAATTTTCAATGTGAAAATTCGGGTTTTTATGTTTGTCTTTTAATGCTTATTAATCCTTTAAAGCTTCTTGAATTTTCTGCTCTAATGCAGGTCCTTTAAGATTTTTTGCCAAAATTTTCCCCTCTTTATCTATCAGGAAAGTCTGAGGTATTGATTTAACACCATATAAACGAGCTGGTCCACTTTGCCATTTCTGCAAGTCGCTAACATGCTGCCAAGTCAATTTATCTTTGTCTATTGCTTTCAGCCAACGATCTTTATTACCATCTAAGCTAACACCAAAAACCTCGAATCCTTGACTTTTATACTTATTGTACAAAGCTACTACCTTAGGGTTTTCTCTACGACAGGGACCACACCAACTCGCCCAAAAATCTAATAAGACTACCTTACCTTTAAAATCACTCAGGCTCGCTGTTTTTCCATCAGGAGTAGCCTCTCTGATATCCGGTGCAGGCGAGCCTATCATTAGTTTCTTGGCATCCATGACCTGTTGATTGATCTGTGCCACAAAATTAGCTGGTAAATCAGGATAAGTATTTAATAGTTGTTGGGCATATTTTACAAAATTACTTTTGTCTCTCGCTTTTGAATACCCCATCACCGTACCCAACATAACCGCTTTGTATGTACCTGGATTAGATTTTGCCTTTGCTAACATACCATCAATGTGTTCGCTTTGTTTTTCTAAAGGCATCCCTACACTGGCAAGGGTTTGTGCATAGGGCTGCATTTGCTGCAATAATGTTGGCATGCGCTCATATGCATCATCTGAAAAATCAACAAATTGAAAATAATTATCAGCAAAATAATCGCCTTCATTTTCATAATCTCCCTGATTCGCTATAAAGCTTTTGTAAGTATGTAAAGCCAATAGTTTACCCAAGAAAAGGTTTTTTGTTTTTGTTGTTTCATAAAAATTCATCCGGCGAGCATCCAAATCCTGAAACTTTGGCAATAGTTCGTCTTTCAGTTTAGGATTTCGGGCAACGCCACGCATCTGTCTCATTAGTGTGCTAAATTCCTGATTCAGCTTGGCATTTTCCTGAACCACTTCATCATGAAGCTGATTTACTGGTGATTTCAACACTTCCATCTGTTGAATCGTCGAGCAGTCTCCCTTTAGCTCTATTTTCGATTCAGTCCCAAGTATAAGAGGACGTGCTTTTTGTTGATCGAAACCAATAAAATAAAAGCCCTCTTCCATACTACTCATTTTAAAAGTGTAGTTATAAATTCCCGCCTTTTCTACTAGAGGAGATGCTGCTAATTGTTTCATCTCTACCCCACTCCATTGATATAATCGGATAGAGTCTTGATCAGCACAACCTACCAAATTACCTTGAATCTTAATCTTTCCGGCAGCCGCATTACCTACCGCACGATCAGCACAGTTAATGAATACAAATAAAAACAAAAAAGGTATATAGAAATATAAATTTCGCATGATGAAATGAATTAAATAAATGAGGTTCAAAAATACGTTTTTTTATTTCAAAACGCAGTTTTTATTGTATTACTAATGAAATCAAGAATATGTTTGATGGCGATTAGCAATATGCTTGTAAGCGATTTTACGACTTTTCCTCTATGCCAATTCTCCGTTTGTCTAAAAACTAAGGTAGTTTATTATAAGGTGCGTACATTTGTACTCAGGATTTCTCATGTATATTTTGAGAAATCTATTTTTATTTTTTTTAGAATTTGTAGTATTAAAAAATACTGCATAATAATACAACTCAGAAAATGGGACAGTTTTTTAAGTTCATCTTTGCATCTTGCCTTGGTACAACTCTAGCTATTTTTGCACTTTTTGGTATACTAGCAGGTGTTGCAGGCTCAATGGGGAAAAGCGCTGATAAAGTAAAAATCAAAGCTAATTCAGTCTTAAAGCTATCTTTATCCGATCCTATACCAGAAAAAACAGGTAATGTTGCTCAAAGTGCTATGGATTTTCAAAGTTTTAGCACAGATCCTGCGCTAGGTTTAAATGACATATTGGAAGCAATTTCCAACGCAAAGGAAAATGATAACATTAAAGGTATTTATCTTGAATTATCTAACCCGGCGGCTGGCATGGCTACCATGAGCAAAGTTCGTGATGCACTGGAAGATTTTAAATCTGATGGAAAATTCATTGTTGCCTATGGCAATAATTATACACAGAGTGAATATTATATGGCTTCCGTTGCCGACAAAGTTTATCTAAATCCTGCCGGAGGGCTACAAATGAGTGGTTTTGCTGCTCAGGTTCCTTTCTTTAAAGAAATGTTAGATCGGTGGGGTATCAAAGCACAGGTGTTTTATGCTGGTAAATTTAAGAGTGCTACAGAGCCTTTTCGTCGTAAGAATATGAGTGAAGAAAATCGTTTACAGGTTCGTGAATATCTGGACGAAAATTACGATATGTTTCTTGAAGATATGGCTAAAAATCGCGGAAAAACAGTAGCCGAACTAAAGAAAGTAGCAGATGGATTGTTGGTTCGTGAAGCTCAAGATGCTGTCACTTATGGCTTGGTAGATGAATTAGCCTATAAAGATCAGGTATTAAGCAAACTTCGTGATCGCCTAGGCTTAGAAGATGATGATAAAATAGAAGCATTGTCTTTGAAAAAATACCACAAGGGAATGAACAAGAAGACAGACTTCAAGATAAAAGATAAGATTGCCGTAATATATGCCGAAGGAAGCATTGTTGACGGAGAAGGAGAATCTGGTTCCATAGGTGGTGATCGATATGGCAAAATGATTCGTAAGATTCGTGAAGATGATAAAGTAAAAGCTATTGTTCTAAGAGTTAATTCAGGTGGAGGAAGCGGACTTGCCTCGGAAGTCATCTGGCGTGAACTAGTAAAAGCTAAAGAAGATGGTAAAAATGTAGTCATATCTATGGGAGATGTCGCAGCTTCTGGAGGTTACTACATTGCCTGTGAAGGTGATAAGATATTTGCTGAACCTAATACGATCACAGGTTCCATTGGCGTATTTGGTCTCCTGCCTACATTAGATAAATTCATGGAAGATGAAGTTGGTATTACTTTCGATACCGTAAAAACAGGACGCTATGCCGTGACAGGTTCTCCTTTTTATGAACTCAATTCTGATGAAGGCAAGATCATTCAACAAAGTGTAGATAATTTCTACGATTACTTTCTTAAACGTGTAGCTGATGGTCGTGAAATGACTAGAGAACAAGTCGATGAAATTGCCCAGGGACGTGTTTGGACAGGTAAAAAAGCTAAAAGCCTCGGTTTAGTTGATGAATTGGGAGGATTAGAAGATGCTATAGCTGCCGCCGCCGAACTTGCTGAACTGGAAAACTATCGTATCAAGGAATATCCACAAACCAAAGAACCTCTACAACAATTTCTGGATCAGCTTTCAGGGAAGGAAACTACCAAAGCTATGCTGAAAGCAGAAATGGGCGATGAACTCTATCGTTATTACGAATACGCTAAAGAAATTAAAAACATGCAAGGTGTACAAGCCAGAATGCCTTTCATGATCGAAATACAGTAAAACAGTTTTCGTGATATTCAAAAGCCCTTCTTCTTTTAACAGGAAGAAGGGCTTTTTTATTATTTTTAACCTTATGAAAAAAATATATACGACTCTCCTGTTTTCACTGCTCTTTCTATATTGTATTGCACAAACCATTCAGCGTGTAGAACCTCCTAATTGGTGGATAGGTATGCAACATGACACCATACAATTAATGCTTTATGGTGATAACCTGGCCAGTCTTACCATAAACATTCCGCACAAAGGAGTTGAATTATTGGAAACAACAAAGGTCAGTAATCCAAATTACTTATTCATCAACATTCATATTACAGAACATGCAAAGGCTGGCAAATTTGACATTCAATTGCGCAAAGGACGAAAAACCATTGCCTCCTCCCCTTTCGAGCTTATGGACAGAGAGGAAGGTCGTGCAAATATCAAAGGATTTGACAATTCGGATGCCATTTATTTGATCACCCCTGATCGTTTTGTAAATGGAAATACATCAAATGATAATGTTGTCGGATTAAAAGAAAAAGCCAACAGAGCATTTAAAGGAGGTCGGCATGGTGGAGATATTACAGGTATAGTAAATAGTCTGGACTACATCAAAAAACTAGGTTTTACAGCAATTTGGCTAAACCCTGTTTTAGAAAATGATATGGAAATCTACTCTTATCATGGCTATTCTACTACCGATTATTATAAAGTCGACCCCCGACTTGGCAGTAATAAAGAGTACAAGCAGTTAGCTGATGAAGCACGTCAGAAAGGCATTAAACTTATTATGGACATTATTGTCAATCACTGTGGGCTTTATCATTGGTGGATGGAAGACCTGCCAGATGAAAACTGGATCAATCAATGGCCGGAATACACACAAACCAACCACAGAAAAACAGTCATTCAAGACGCTTATGCAGCTGAGATTGATAAAAAGAAAATGACTGATGGATGGTTCGTCCCAACTATGCCCGACCTCAATCAACGTCACCCTCAACTTGCCACTTATCTTACACAAAACAGTATTTGGTGGATAGAATACCTTGGGTTAGCTGGCATACGACAAGATACTTATTCCTACCCTGACATGCATTATATGACGGATTGGACGGCAGCCATCATGCGAGAATATCCAAATTTTAATATCGTTGGAGAAGAATGGTTTAACCAATCATCTGTCATTGCTTATTGGCAAGCTGGCAAACAAAACCCTAATGGCTATACTTCTTCTCTAAAAAGTTTGATGGATTTTCCTTTACAAATGGCTCTGGTTCGTGCATTGAATAATGAAGAAACATGGGGCGAAGGCTGGATAGAACTTTACGAAACACTTGCCCAGGATTTCCTATACGCCAACCCCTATAATTTGGTCATTTTCCCTGACAATCACGATATGAGTCGCATTTTCACCCAACTTGATGAAAACATTGATCTGTATAAGCAAGCATTGACTTTTATACTGACGACACGGGGTATTCCTCAAATATATTATGGTACAGAAATACTGATGACCAATCCTGGTACAGACAACCATGGTATTATACGAAGCGACTATCCAGGCGGATGGCCCGACGATAAGATCAATGCATTTACCGACAAAGGATTAAGCAATGAACAAATGGCTGCCAGAGACTGGCTCTCTAAAGTATTGACCTGGCGCAAAAATGCTGAAGTTGTTCATACAGGTAAGCTTATGCACTTTGCTCCTGAAAATGGCGTATATACTTACTTCCGATATAATAAAGATGATAAAATCATGATTATTCTAAATAAAAATACTGAACTTGGCACACTTCCGTTAAATCGCTTTTCAGAAATCATTAAAAATAACGAAAAAGCTACGGATGTCATTACAGGTAAAACTTATATTTTAGACAATACCATTGAATTGCCAGCTCGTGCAGCTTTGATTTTGGAAATAAAATAACCTTATATTCATAAAATGCAAGACACTTTTACAGTAATTAAGCAAACAAAAGCCTGGATAAAAGATGTAGTTATTCACTATAACTTCTGCCCTTTTGCCAAACGAGAGATCACAAGAGACAGTATTTATTACACTGTTGTAAAAGGAACTAATCTGCTACAACTTGCAGAAGCGATTCCTTTGGAACTTATGCGTTTGACAGACAGCACCGCTATTGAAACCACAGTCATTATATATCCAGAATTATCTGATGATTTTGATGCTTTCCTCGAACTAGTTGATATGGCGGAAAGCCTTCTTTATGGTATGCATTATGAAGGCACTTATCAGTTCGCTCATTTCCACCCCCAATATCAGTTTCAAGGTGTCATTAAAGACGACCCTGCTAATTTCACCAACCGTTCCCCCTTCCCTATTTTACAAATTCTCCGAGCTGAAAGTATTGAGCGTGTGACGAGCACTCATCCTTCATCAGAGCTTATTCCCGAAACAAACATAGAAACAGCAAGAGCCATCGGACTCCAAAAATGGGAGCAAATACTGGCTGGCATTATCGCCCGACAATAGTGTTTTCAGTATTAAAAGCAGAAAAACCTTCGTTCAACTGCCTTACAAAATATTTCAGAATAAAGTCTAATTTCTAAGCAAAACTTACGATTTTTGTGAAGTTCCCAACCATGCTCTCTAATTTACCAACATTACACTTATTATGCTTAGAAAATTTCTGTCTACTATTGGAATCCTGATCGGGACAATGCTTTTAGTGCTTTTTGTCATTGGTATGTTCTTCGAGAAACAAGTTGGCGAACTGGTCATTCGTGAATTGAATAAAAGTATTAAAACCAATCTCCGTGTTGGCGAATTTGACTTATCGCTCATTGGCAATTTTCCTGAAGCCACACTCAGCCTTAAAAATGTTGTCTTAGATGGTTCTCTAAGAGGTAGTGGCACCTTACTGAAAGCCGATAATCTTTCCTTGCGTTTTGGCGCAATGGGGGTTTTTAGTGGTAAGTACGATATTAAAACAATAGACATCCAAGACGCAGCTATGCATGTACTCGTCGATAAAAACGGTAAAGCGAGTTATGATGTTTTTAAGGATAGTGGCAAAGAAAGCAGTAGTGATGGTGGAGATTTTTTGTTGTCTTTGGAAAAAGCTTCTTTAAAAAATGTTGAACTTATCTATGTAGACGAAATGACCAAACTCGAAACTGCAATGACCATCAACAATGCCTCAGCTTCCGGTGAATTTTCTAATGAAAAATTTAAGCTGACCAGCAATGCACAGCTTTATTCGGGTTATATAGAACTCGAAGGAGATCAATATCTGGCAGGTAAAGAACTTGGCTATGATGCAGATATTGACGTAGATTTTAAAAATGGTGTTTATGGTTTCAGAGATGTTGTAGTAGAAGTAGATAATTCAAATTCTTTCAACATTGATGGAGATATTAAAATGAAAGGAAACGATACAGATTTTAATTTATTGATCAACGGGCGTGATTGTAGCCTTAGCTCCGTTCTTGATCTTTTGCCTCCCTCTTACGAACAATCACTTGGTGACTTTGAGAGTAAAGGGACTTTCCTCTTCAACGCTTCTGTCAAAGGTATCTATAATGCACTGAAGACGCCCACAGTCGATATCACATTTGGTCTACAAGACGGAAAAATTACCAATCCTCGTTTAGATTATGACCTTCGGGATGCCGACTTTACTGCCAATTTAGTTACTGGTGGGCGAGTAAAAAGCTATTTTGAAATCCCTGATTTCAAAGGTATTTTACATGGTGAAAAAATAGCCTTCAGTGTGCGTGCAGATAATCTTGACGACCCGCACCTCCGCCTTCGCTTTAATGGCAACATTCCTATGGATGCAGTACATGGGCTCATCAATATTCCGGGCTTGAAGGATGGTGATGGTCTATTTGAGATCGAAAACCTGGAAGTATCTGGTAAATATAAAGACATGATCGATCCTTATGGCATATCGCGCGTAAAGGCTAATGCAGTCATGAATTTTAATGATTTTGAATTAGAGATCAATGAAGAAGATGTCAATATAGAAGACGGTTCACTAGTATTGGCAGGGAATACGCTTAGTATTAAAGATGCTAATGTAACTGCTCCGGGAACCGATATTACATTTGATGGTTCATTAAAAAACCTAATCCCTGTTCTGTTTGCAGATTCTACCAACTCCAAAAAAGCCAAATTAAAATTCAACGCTAAACTAAGCGGCGAATCACTTGATCTTGATGAATTAATCAAACTAACACAAATTGATGTAGAAGAAGGCGATGTTACTGAAGAAGTTTATGATTCTTTAAAACAGGCAGATATTCAGCAAAATGAAGATTTCTTTGCCTTACTGGATGGCACCTTTCAGGCAGATATTGAAAAATTGAATTACAATAGAATCAATGGAAAAAACCTTAAAGGCAAACTCATTCTCAGCAATAATAAACTAAAAATAAGAGACGTAAAAGTCGATGCAATGAAAGGCAATTTTCAGTTAGGCGGTGACGTTACTTTTGATGATAAGCCTAATATAACGGCAAAAATCTATTGTAAAGGCATAGATGCTAAACAGTTCTTCTACCAGACTGAAAACTTTGGTCAGGATTACCTTACCGACAAACATGTTCGTGGAACGCTAGATGCAAAGATTAAAATCGATGCCTTCTTCAATGAGAAAGGCGAATTTTTGCAGGATAAATTATATACACTCGTAGATGTGGAGTTAAGGGATGGAGAATTAGTCGGCTTTGAAATGCTGGAAGACTTTTCAACTTATATCAAATTGAAAGATCTAAAACGGGTAAAATTTACCAAGACAGAAAATCAGTTTGCCATAAAAAAAGGCGTTTTCTATATCCCAACCATGTTTATCCAAACCAATGCTGCTAACCTGACCTTATCGGGCAAGCATACATTAGAGCATAAACTGGACTATCTGATAAAAGTAAATGCGGGGCAGGTTTTGATGAATAAGTTTAAAAAGTTCAATCCATCCAGAAAACCGAAAAAAGCCAAAAAGAAAGGCTTGTTCAATATTTATGTGAATGTATCTGGCACATTGGATGAGTATGATTTCAAATACAGCAAGAAAAACTATAACAAAGTATTACAGGCAGGCATGGAGAGAGAATTTGAGAAGATCAGAAGTGAAGTAAGAAAAGAATTTTCAGTAAATGCTCTTTACGAACCAGATGATGTGTTGGATGAAGGAGAAAGTAGTAGCAGCAACAGAGAATTTGTGGGTCCTTCACAGCCTATTTTCCAAACACCTTCCAAGCCTGAACCAGAAATAACAGAAGAAGCAAAGAAAGAGATTCCTGACGAAGAGTTTGACCCTGAACTGGATGTAGAAATTGATTTCAACTAAAAGTATGGACATATATCAAAAAAAATCCCGTTGGAAACTGATGCTTTTATTAGCAGGCTTGGTTATTGTCATCATTTCCCTGCTGTATACCAATCGTATTGCCAGCCAAATAGCTGAACAGGAAC
Organism: Saprospiraceae bacterium; assembly: GCA_020627965.1. Classification (GTDB taxonomy): domain Bacteria; phylum Bacteroidota; class Bacteroidia; order Chitinophagales; family Saprospiraceae; genus JAHDEO01. The sequence continues at coordinate 17,485 of JAHDFX010000090.1, forward strand.
GTAGTAAAGCCGAGCTTTGGGCATCTGCCTTTATTGCCATCAACAATGCCCCCGAAGATGCTGACCTGACTTTTATTTCTTCTATTATTATCAATAATAAATCTATTCCCGCCATACTGACCAATCCTGTTGGAGACATACAGGCTAGTGTAAATCTGGATACTTCCCGTATTGACCTTAACCGTCAATTGGAAAATATGAAAAAAACCCATCCGCCCATAGAGGTCGAATCTTATGGAGTGAAGCAGTATTTATACCATAATAACTCAAAAGTTCTGACTGCGCTCCAATATTTCCCTTTTATACAATTAGCACTCATTGCTATGTTTCTGGGTGTTGGTTATCTCTCTTTTAGCTCTGCCAGGCGAGCCGAACAAAATCAGGTATGGGTAGGCATGGCGAAAGAAACTGCTCATCAATTAGGTACGCCTATCAGTTCTATGGTGGCCTGGCACGAACACCTCAAAGCCGATGCAGAAGGCAATGAATACACACAAAGTATTCTAAAAGAATTCCGAAAAGATGTAGGCAGACTAGAGATTATAGCCGAACGGTTTTCTAAAATTGGTTCAAAACCTGAGCTAAAACCGGCTGACATCAATCAAGTACTCGCAAAAACATTTGAATACATGAAGCGCCGGGCAGCTAAAGGAGTAAGTTTTCATTACCCATCTGTCACCGAACAAACACACTTTGTCAATCTGAATCCTCCTTTATTCGACTGGGTTTTAGAAAACTTACTTAAAAACGCTCTGGATGCACTTGGCGGAAAAGGAAGTATAAGCGCTGAAGTCTTTGAAGATGAGCAACATACTTATATCGACATCTCCGACACTGGCAAGGGAATTCCTTCTGGCAAACTCAAAACCGTTTTTCAACCAGGATATACCACTAAAAAAAGAGGTTGGGGACTTGGTCTTTCCCTGACAAAACGAATCATAGAAAACTACCACTCTGGCAGGATATTTGTTAAGGAATCCTTAATAAATGAAGGAACAACCTTCAGAATACAATTGCCAAAATAAGGAATGAGCCACTCCATTATATAACATTTATTCGGCTATAATAAACTTCTATGATACAAAGTCTACATACTCAGAGGCTTTTATTTACCTGCATTGTTCTTGTGCTATATAATGCATTGTATGGTAATGCTGGCATCTCGCCAACTGATCCGCCGGATGAAAATATCATTACCGTATTGGATGCTGTTGTAGATAATGAGCCACTTATAGGCGTCACTGTTTATAATATCACAAGAAGCTACCATCAGCAGACAGATGTTAAAGGTCAAGTCAATATAGAAGAATTAACACCTCAAGACACGCTATTCTTTGAATATCTTTCTTATAACAGTGAAAAAATGTCTGTAGAAGACATTAAGAACAGGAATAACAAAGTATACCTTCAGCAAAGTGCTATCGAATTTGGTGTTGTCACGATTACCAGTGTGAGTAAACAACTCCAACGCTCTGATGATATTCCGCCAATTGTAGAAGTTATTGGTACAGAAGAAATAGAATTTACCAACCCACAAACTTCTGCCGATATGCTGGCAAATTCGGGTAATGTTTTTATTCAAAAAAGTCAAATGGGCGGCGGAAGCCCTATCATACGAGGATTTGAAGCAAATAAATTATTATTGGTGCTAGATGGTGTGCGCATGAACAATGCCATTTATCGAAGTGGACATTTACAAAATGTTATTAGTGTAGATAATTCTATACTTGAAAAAACAGAGGTTATTTATGGGCCTGCTTCTATTATATATGGAAGTGATGCATTAGGCGGTGTCATGCATTTTTATACCAAAACGCCCAAATTCAAAGCCCCTGATGACAAACATCAGGAGCTGAATGCAATGACAAGATTTGCCTCCGCAAATGGAGAAAAAACTGCCCATATTGATTATAGTTATGGTAATGAAAAATGGGCCTACCTTTTAAGTGCTTCATATTCTGATTACGATGATCTAGTCAGCGGGCGGATAAAACATCAATTCCATCCTGCTGGTTATGGTGAACGCCCTTTTTATGTAGGAAGAATTGGAGAAAGAGATACCGTACTCAATAACCCGAATCCATTTCGACAGATTGGGACAGCTTTTGCGCAAACAGACATCATAGGAAAGCTACGGTTTCGCCCCCATAATGAGTTGGACATCATGCTTAATATCCAATATTCTACCACAACCAACGTTCCACGCTATGACCAACTTACAGAGGGAGATACCATAACACTGGAAAGCGGAGCACCTTCATTTGATTTTAAATTCGCAGAATGGGACTATGGGCCACAATCTCGCCTGATGACTGCCTTATCTGCTAATATTGAAAGTGAAGAAAATATTTTTGACCAGGCAAGGTTAATGGCTGCTTTCCAAAAAATAGATGAAGATAGAATTACAAGAAACTTTGATGATGATTTTAGAAATTATCGAAATGAAGATGTTTATGTGTATTCTTTCAATGCTGACCTAAGCAAGCAAATCGCTCCAAGAACTAAGCTCTTATATGGTTTCGAATTTACACATAACAGAGTTATTTCCACTGCCAGGCGCGAGAACATTATTAGCAATGAAGTTGACAATATATTGGCTACACGTTATCCCGATGGAGGTAGTCATATGACGGGTTTGGCCGCTTATGTTAATGCACATGCAAAGCTAAAAAAGGGTCCTACATTTATGGGCGGATTAAGGTATTCGTTTATCACACTGGCAGCAAATTTTGTAGACACAACTTTTGTTAATGTGCCTTATCAGGATGGACGAATCAACCTCGAAACACCCGCCCTGACAGGTAGTTTGGGCATGGCATGGAATATGGGTAAAGGCTTCGATTTACATGCTGTAACTTCAAATGCTTTTCGTGCCCCTAATGTAGATGATGTTGGTAAAATACGTTCTAAAAACGGTTTCGTAACGATCCCTACACCTAATCCAGAAGGAGTAACAGCAGAAAAGTCGCTTAATGCTGAAATATCGCTTTCCAAAGTTTTTGATGATAAAGTCAAAATTAGCGGAACTTATTTCTATACTTATTTATTCGATGCTATTGTCAGACAAAGAGACTCAATAGGTCCAGGGCAACTGACCTTGTATTATGATGGCAGCTTTGATACCATTCAATCCAATATAAATACAGGTGAAGCCTTTATTTATGGGGTTTCGGGAAATATACTGGCTAATCTTCGTGAAGACTTACAGTTTAAGGCAACTATAAATTACGTATATGGACATGATATTTCAGGGAATAGTCCACTAGCTCATATTCCTCCGCTATATGGTGTTGCCAGTTTAAATTATGAATATGAAGACTGGGCAAGATTTGAACTCATGACCCGTTTTAATGGCTGGAAAAATATTGAACGATATGCCGATGCCTCTTCTGATAATTTTGACGAGGCTACGCCTGATGGTACACCACCCTGGTATACTGTTAATCTATATTCTTCTTTCAAGCTACTCGAAAAACGTAATCTGAACCTGACTTTTGGCATCGAAAACATTTTAAACCACCATTATCGTACTTTTTCTTCTGGTGTAAGTTCAGCCCAACGTAACTTCATGGTAGGCTTGCGTGGAAAGTTCTGAGGTCTTCGTTATCTTTATGATTCTATATCATTTTAATTATGAAGTCAATCATTAATCTTCTCATATTTATTGCTATCGTTATCGGTATTATGCTCTATACTGGTATTATATCGCAGAAAGAACTAAAAGACCTGCTGCTCGGAGAAGTGGGTATGGGTGAAACAGTACAAAAATATACAGAAGAAGAATTCAGGCAGGTTTTTGATTTTATTATCGGAGAAGTAGAGGTTGCCGACACCTCAAGAACAGCTTTTAAACGCAGTAATCCGTTATGCGATAAAGCCTGGGTTGTGCACACTACAAATGCAACCGTCAAATACGAAGTAAAAACCACAAAAGACCTCTTTGAAGTAGATGTAGACAGCATGACTTTCTATATATCAGATGCGCTCGGACTTAGTTATTACGAAGCACAACGCAGCGATGACATGACAATAGAAGAGAGCCTTTGCGTAAGCAAACAAGATATCAGTCATGAAGATATTCAACGTGCAAAAGACATTGCAGAAACCAACTTCTTTAACGCTATTCACACTAGCGACAAGATTGTAGAAGCGGAGGCAGAATTTGAACGAATTAAGTATAGTCTCATAGCAAAACTCTTAAAAGACGGATTCAAAAAAACTTCCCCACCAAAGAAAACTTTTAAAGACTGATCTTCAAATTGCAACCAAAAACTTATTCCGCCGTAAAAGCATCAAAGATCAGGCTCAGGCGAAAACGGATAAATTGAGTTGGGCTATATCTTGGATCCATTTTAAAAATAACGTCATAATATGTGCCCTTTAGTATATCTGTTACGTCTGTAGTAGAGGGAATTAAGTCAAGAGAGCCGCCCTGGTTATTCGGTATAAATTCCAGATAGCCAATTTCGGCAACTACCCCATCTTCGCCTCTTATTTCCAGGCGGGCTCTTTGCAAGAAGGCAAAATCACTGCCTGCGGGGAAAGTCACATCTAGCTTTATCGACCTGGCTGTAATCAGCTCTATGTCATCCGCAGTGTAACCATTACCATCAAAAATATTGTTGGCACTGGTGATAATTGGTGTGCCTGTTTCTATATTTTGAAAAGGGAAAGCTGGAATACCTGCTGGTATTTCCATTTCTGTCAGGTAAGGCATTTCAAAAGCCCCTCGTTCTTTTCTACATTGAAAGAACAAAAGGCTGACACACAATAAAAGAAATGTTATTTTTTTCATCTGAAAGAGTATGCTGTTCGGGTATTTAAACGTTTTATTTGTCCTAATTAGTATACTCACAATATTAGAGCAACTGTGACAGTTTAAATATTTGTAAAAAATAGTTTTTCAGCTATTCGTCAAAAATAGAGTTTATCTATTGCATTGGAATAGTTTTTGACTACTAATGCTTATTTTTGCATAAATCATTAAATATAACTACATAACTACATGAAAAAGTTATTCATTCTACTTCTATTAGGTACTATTCCTTTTATATCAAAAGCTCAGTATGGAGAGGTAGGTATAATGCTCGGTGGCTCATTTTATCAGGGTGATCTTGCCCCTAACGCTGCGACACTTCAGGAAACTAATCCTGCTTTCGGTATTTTTGCAGGCTACAGCCCCAATGATTTCCTGACACTTAAAGCCCATTTTTATCGTGCAAGGCTTAGCGGTGATGATGCCAATCAGAATAAAGCGAAGCTTTTAGAAAGAAATTTAAGTTTCCGTTCTGATGTGTCGGAACTTGGCGTGCGTGCAGAATTCAATATTATTGGTTATCAGCCAGCCAATTTATACAGCAGGTTTTCTCCTTACATTTTTCTTGGGGCATCAGTGTTTCATCACAATCCGCAAGCAGAATATCAGGGACAATGGTATGATCTCCAGCCTTTAGGAACAGAAGGGCAAGGCATAGCGGGTTATGGCAATAAATACAATCGTGTAGAATTTGCAATTCCTGGTGGTATTGGTTTCAAATTTGCCATTATAGAAAACCTAAATCTTGGTATTGAATTTGGTCTGCGCAAAACATTTACAGATTACCTGGATGATGCCAGCGGTCCATATGTAGATCCCGAAATTCTCATACAGTCTAGCAGTCGTGGAGAATTGATCGCTGCATTAGCAAACCGTTCAGGTGAATATCTTGGAGGTGAGCCAGTTAATTATCACGAAATAGGAGAGCGAAGAGGAAATGATAATAATGATGATTCCTACTTTATCGGAGGAATTACACTGTCTTATAATTTCATTAGTGAATATTCTTATTACGGAAGAAGACGTACAAAACCAGGCTCTTGTAAGGGAACCCGTTTTTAGAAGTATGTTTAAAGACATAAAAAAACCGGCTATTTTCTAGCCGGTTTTTTTTATTAAGGAATGAGGAGAAAATAAATTTACGTTCTTGGGCGAAGCTATTTTTTTCTTT
>JAHDFX010000091.1 GCA_020627965.1 Saprospiraceae bacterium
AGAGTACCTGACTACGGATCAGGAGGTTCCAGGTTCGAACCCTGGCAGAGTCACAAATTTACAGGAAATTATGTCTAAAGTTTGTCAATTAACCGGAAAACGTCCTGTTTCAGGACATAATGTTTCCCACTCTAATGCAAAAACTAAACGTCGTTTTGTACCTAATGTACACACCAAACGTTTTTACATTCCAGAATTGGATAAGTGGGTAAGCCTGCGTGTTAGTACAAAAGCTATGCGCAACATCAATAAGCTAGGTATTTATGCTTACCTCCAAAGGTTGGAGAGAAAAGGTGTAAATACGGGCGTAAAATTAACGAAATAAGATATATAAAATAAGATGGCAAAGAAGAGTAAAGGAAATAGAATTCAAATTATTCTTGAGTGCACTGAGCACAAATCCAGCGGTATGCCAGGAACTTCTCGTTACGTGACTGAAAAAAACCGTAAGAATACACCTGACCGTTTGGAAATCAAGAAATATAATCCTATCTTGAAGAAATATACTGTTCACAAAGAAATTAAGTAATCATGGCAAAGAAAGTCAGTAAAAACTCAAGAGTCGGACAAAGAGCTGCTAATGCAGGTTCTGGTAAAGAACATGTCAAGGTGGTTAAAGCTGTAAAAGATCCTGTTACAGGTAAGTACACGTACAAGAAACAGATTGTACATAAGGACGATGTAAAAGCGTTCTTCGCCGACGCTAAGTAATTTAAAACTTACTAGCAAAAGATATTATTATTGGCTTCTCTTTTTAAGAGAAGCCTTTTTTATTTTGTGAACAAATAATGATAAAAATTCATTTAAAACCTGAATATAGGCTTAGCGTATGTTTAGGTTTCCCTAATCCAATACACAGTATTGTAAAAATTAATCAATCGTGCTAAACAAATTTTTCAACAAGGAAAGAAAAGACGATCTGGACAAAGGGCTTGAGAAGACTAAAGCTAGTTTTTTTGAGAAGATTACCCGTTCAGTTGCAGGTAAATCAAAAGTAGACGAAGAAGTTCTTGATAATCTAGAAGAAATACTAATCGCTTCTGATGTTGGTGTAGATACAACGATTAAAATTATTGAACGTATTGAAGCAAGGGTAGCCAGAGACAAATATGTCAATACCAGCGAACTCAATGATATACTACGAGGTGAGATCGTTCAGATGCTGGAAGAAAACAATACTGTTGACATGGAAGCTTATGATCTCCCTTCCGATCATCGTCCATGTGTAATTCTGGTTGTTGGTGTTAATGGAGTAGGCAAAACAACTACTATCGGCAAACTGGCCAGCCAATATCATAATCAAGGTTATTACGTGGTTTTGGGTGCAGCAGATACTTTCCGTGCGGCGGCTGTAGATCAATTGAAAATATGGTCGGAACGTGTAGGTTGTGATTTCTATAGTAAAGGTATGAATACAGACCCTGCGGCTGTTGCTTATGAAGCCATTAAGTACGCTGAAAAACGTGGTGCAGGTGTAGTTATTATTGATACTGCGGGAAGACTACACACTAAAGTTGGTTTGATGAATGAGTTATCTAAGATCTACCGTTCTGTAGGTAAAGCACTGGACGGGGCACCGCATGAAGTTTTATTGGTATTAGACGCCTCTACCGGGCAAAATGCTGTTGAACAGGCTAAACATTTCACTAAAGCTACTGATGTTACTGCTTTGGCAATGACCAAGTTAGACGGAACGGCAAAAGGGGGTGTAGTTATTGGTATTACAGATGAGTTTAAAATTCCGATTAAATACATTGGTGTAGGAGAAGGTATAAATCACCTTCAAATTTTTAACAAGCGAGAGTTTGTCGATTCCTTCTTTAAACAATAGATTATGCATCGTTACCCCATCAATGAAGACGGGAAAAGGTATTATGACTGAAGCTGTCCGATTGATTACTAAAATTGGCTTTGAAGAACTAGGCTTAGAACGCATACAGGCAGAGACTTTTCCTAATAACCCTGCTTCGGGACGTGTGTTAGAAAAAGCAGGTTTTCAACTTGAAGGACATTTAAGAAAATATCATAAAAAAGGCGATAAACTATTGGATGCACTCATATATGGGCGAATTCAATAAAGTTATTTGGGCTTTTAAAGCAAGTCTGTTATATTTGGAGTATGAAAAGATTTATCAATTACTTTTTAAACGAAGTTTCGGTAGAGACTGATATGGTATGGGGAACTTTGTTTGCCTTGTTAGGCTTTGTATTGGCTATTGTATTGTCATTTAAAAGTACTACTCCTTTTATTATCATGGGTATATTATTGATGTTATTAGGTTTGTTCATGTACTTTCGCTCTATTTACAAAATAATGAAATAAGTCTCCTATACATTTAATAATCAAGCCCTTACTCCTTTATCTACTTTAAAATAGCCCCCCTTACCCTTAACTTCTGCTTCCCTCTTTGTTATTTTTGTTTAACCTTTCAGTCTTTTTTATTAAACAATATTTCGTTTTGGCTGTTTCTCATACATTATAACAATCATATAATATTTTTAAAATATGTCGAAAAAAGTAGTGGTCATTGGTGCTGGTTTTGCTGGTCTTTCAACTGCATCATTTCTGGCACGTGACGGTTATCAGGTAACTTTGCTTGAAAAAAATAGTATTCCCGGAGGGCGTGCAAGAAAGTTTGAAGCAGAAGGTTTCACTTTCGACATGGGACCAAGCTGGTACTGGATGCCTGATGTATTCGATAAATATTTTGCAGAATTTGGAAAAAAAGTATCTGACTATTATGAGCTGACTCGACTTGACCCTGCCTATAGTATATTTTTTGGTAAGGATGAGGTTATGAATATTCCTGCCGGGAAAAAAGCTCTGTACGATTTATTTGAACAACATGAACCTGGTAGTAGCAAAAATCTGGATAAATTCCTGAAGGAAGCAGCTTATAAATATGAAGTAGGGATTAATGAATTTGTCTATAAACCTGGGCGCTCCATTATGGAATTTGCAGATACCAGAGTCCTGAAATCGCTATTTAGGCTACAGATGTTCAGCTCTATGTCCAGTCACGTTCGTAAACTGTTCAAAAACCCACGTTTAATTGAATTACTGGAATTTCCTGTTCTCTTTCTTGGTGCTACGCCTGAGAAAACCCCTGCTATGTATAGTCTGATGAACCATGCAGACCTCGTTTTAGGTACTTGGTATCCTAAAGGAGGAATGCATAAAATAATAGAAGGCATGGTTAGTCTAGCGGAAGAATTGGGCGTAGATATTCGTTTGAATCAAGAAGTCAAACATATATTCGTTCCTAATGGCTCTGCCAAAAAAGTAATCACTGCTACCGATGAATTTGAGGCAGAAGTTATTGTTGCTGGTGGCGATTATCACCATATGGAGCAGCAATTGCTAGAACCGCGTTGTCGTATGTATACAGAATCATATTGGGATAAGCGGGTTATGGCTCCTTCATCGCTCCTCTTCTATCTGGGGGTAAATAAAAAACTAAACAATCTTCTTCATCATAACCTTTTCTTTGACGAAGATTTTAAGCAACATGCTGTTGACATATATGAAAAACCAATTTGGCCAGAGAAGCCACTTTTTTATGCGTGTTGTACAACAAAAACAGATCCCTCCGGTGCACCAGAAGGTTGTGAAAATTTATTCTTACTTATTCCTCTGGCACCAAACCTCAAAGAAGAAGACGGCATACGTGAAAAATACTATAATATCGTCATGGACAGACTAGAAGACTTGACCGGGCAAAGTATTCGCGACTCAGTTGTATACAAACGCAGCTATGCACATAGCGATTTTGAACAAGATTATCATGCCTATAAAGGCAATGCGTACGGATTAGCCAATACACTAACTCAAACAGCTCTACTCAAGCCTAGTTTGAAAAGTAAAAAAGTTAAAAATCTCTACTTCACAGGGCAGTTGACTACGCCAGGTCCAGGAGTACCTCCATCTCTGATCTCAGGGCAGGTAGTTGCTGGAGAAGTGAAAAAAGAATTTGCTATTTAATTCGTGTTATTATACTATGGTCTTATTGTCTCCGGTACACGATAACACATTAACAGAATAACACCACAACACGTCAAACATGATACAGCTTTACGACAAAACATGTGAAGAATGTAGCGAACTAATCACCAAACGTTACAGTACTTCGTTCTCCTTAGGGATTCGTGTATTCAGTCAAGAATTACGGGCACCGATCTATGCTATTTACGGCTTTGTTCGCTTTGCTGACGAAATCGTGGATACTTTTCACAATCATTCCAAAAAGGAATTACTGGATCGTTTTCGTGCAGATACTTATCAAGCTATTGAGGAGAAGATTAGCCTGAATCCTGTGCTTCATTCTTTCCAACAAGTAGCTAATAAATACAACATAGGCAGGGACTTGATCGATCCGTTTCTGGATAGTATGGAAATGGATTTGAATTATAGCAATTACCAGGACAGCCTTTATAAAACCTATATTTATGGCTCAGCAGAAGTCGTTGGATTAATGTGTTTGAAAGTGTTTTGCCGAAGCAATGAGGAGGAATATGAAAAACTAAAACCCTTTGCCTGTAGCTTAGGTGCCGCATTCCAAAAGATTAATTTCTTGCGTGACATGAAGAGTGATTACGATGAGAGAGGACGCGTATATTTTCCGGGTGTTGATTTCACAAAGTTCGACAATACTCAAAAAACACTAATTGAAATGGACATAAAAGCCGACTTCGACCATGCTTTTCGTGGTATCGTTCAATTGCCCAAAGGAGCAAGATTAGGCGTTTATCTGGCTTATGTTTACTATACAAAACTATTCAAAAAGATAAAAAATGCGCCAGCTACACGTGTTGTGGAAGAACGCATACGGGTAAATGACGGAAGAAAGTTATATTTGCTGTGCAGTTCTGCCGTAAGACATCAATTTAATTTGATGAAGGCCTAACATTGGCACATTAAATACCTTTTGTGAAAAGACTGATAACAACTGGACCTACACAGATCGCAACGATCATTGCCCCGATTATCGGGGTAATTGTTTTATGGTTAAGAGATAATGTACAAGCAGGACAATTAGATTTTACAGTGGAGCCACTCACCAAGTACGCCCCTTTTGAGACTAATTTTCTTTACCTTTTTATCAACTTATTTACTATTCTATTCCCTTTTTTATTGAGTTTTGACAGACGGGTACATTTTTATAAAAAGTGGAAGTATCTCTTGCCAGCTACCTTAGTGACAGCGCTCGTATTTATTCCCTGGGATATTTATTTTACTCAAATCGGGGTTTGGGGTTTCAATCCTGATTATTATTACGCCCCTTTAAAGATTATGGACCTGCCACTAGGAGAATGGCTGTTCTTTATCACCATCCCATATGGCTGTGTCTTTATTTATGAATGTCTGAATTATTATGTAAAAAAAGACATTCTAAAATATATTTCTCCACTCATCACTTACCTTTTAATACTTACTTTGCTAACTGTTTCTATTATCCAATGGGGTAAAATGTACACAGTAACAACTTTCTTACTAACAGCCGCTTTCCTGATGTACTATATTTTCACAGAACAGCAGGCTAAGTTGAGTCGGTTTTATATGGCATTTATCATCAGCATGATTCCTTTTCTTTTGGTCAATGGAATACTGACAGGCGGAGCTACTGATGCACCTGTTGTTGTCTATAATAATGCTGAAAACCTGGGTATTCGACTTGGGACTATTCCTTTGGATGATGTTGTCTATTGTTTGCTATTACTTTTGATGAATGTTACCTTCTTTGAATACTTCAAAAATAGATCAAAGAAAATTGCTTAGTCTCCATTAGTCGTTAAATAGTTTCCCTTCAACATAATTAACTCATAGATTGTTAGTATTTTTGTGGGATAAACAGAAACAATGGCAATAGAAAAATCAAAGATCATAGCAGCACTGGAAAAGGTCAATGACCCAAAAACGGGAAAGGACCTGATTTCTATGCGCATGGTAGAAAATCTGCAGGTAGAAGGCAATAACATCAGCTTTACTGTTGTGTTGCCCAAAGTAGATGCTAATACCAAGTCTCAGGTCAATTTTGCCTGTATCGCTGCTGTCAATGAAGTTTATCCTGAAGCCAGCGTACATGTACACTTAAGCATGAAAAGTGCTTTTGCTGATGCTGGAGAAAAAGCATTGCCGCAGGTAAAAAACATCATTGCTGTAGCTTCTGGTAAAGGCGGTGTAGGCAAATCTACTGTTGCTGTCAATTTGGCTTTAGGGCTTAAGCAATTAGGCGCAAAAGTCGGGCTAGTCGATGCTGATGTATATGGGCCTTCTATTCCTACAATGTTGGGTTTGCAGGGGCAAAGACCTAAAGTACAGGAAGTCTACGGTCAACATAAGATAGTACCTTTAGAAGCTTATGGTTTGCCTGTTATTTCTATTGGTTTTATCATTGAACCAGAACAGGCTATTGTATTGAGAGGTCCAAGATTAGGCGGTATTATTCGTCAGTTTTTCAATGATTGTCTTTGGCCGGAATTGGATTTCCTGATCGTTGATCTACCTCCCGGAACTGGTGATGTACAACTAACCATGGTTCAAACTGTTCCAGTTACAGGTGCAGTGATGGTTACTACGCCGCAGGAAGTTGCTATTGCTGATGCCATAAAGGCAATGAATATGTTTTTATTGCCTAATGTCAATGTCCCGATATTAGGCGTAGTCGAAAATATGTCCTGGTTTACACCAGAAGAATTACCCAACAATAAATACTATCTGTTTGGGCAAGGCGGCGGAAAACGTTTGGCACAAAAAGCCAATGCAGCCCTTCTCGGACAAATTCCTATAGTTCAAAGTATCCGGGAAGCCGGAGACGCCGGACAGCCCGCTATTTTGCAAACTGGCATTGTTGCCAATGCTTTTACAGAAATAGCGAAAAAAACTTTGCAACAGGTAGCTGTCAGAAATGAACATATTGCCCCAACTTCAACCGTTAAAATCACAACATAAGTATGTCAAATATAGAAAAAGACCAACTCATTCAGAAAATTAACACAGCACTTGATACAGTCCGCCCTCACCTGGAAGCAGATGGTGGCAATGTAGAAGTAGTTGATGTAACTGAAGACATGAAAGTTCAGGTTCGCTGGCTGGGTACTTGCGAAAGTTGCCACATGAGCGTCATGACCATGAAAGCTGGCTTAGAGCAGGCTATTAAGACACATGTGCCTGAAATACAGGGTGTAGAAGCGGTGAATGGAGTGGCTTTTGGTTAAAAATCATAAGATGACTAAGCACAAAGACGATACAGTTTACATTTCCAATGTTAAATTAGGTGGCTATAAATCTATTTACGATATGGAGATTGACTTGCTGCCCGGACTCAATATTATTATTGGCCCGAATGGCAGTGGGAAAACTAATTTTGTGGAGTTTTTGTGGCAGGGGTTTAAAAGTGCCTCTCGTGATTTTAATAATGAAGAAATCTTATTCCAAGGAACAATAAAGGATTTTTCAGGTCAAAAGCCCTTCACATACCAATACGAACTCACCCCTACTCCCAATAGTGATACGTTCATATTGGAGTATAAACACTCAATAGAAAAAAGTGGACACAAAAAAGATGAACAGCAAAATAAGACAGGGGTTCATATCCACCCAAATTCATTCCTATTTATTGCATTGCACTCTGGTCTTGGAGGTAATCTTTTAAAAATATCAAATTCCATTCCTGATTTACAAGGAATTACCCAAGACACCCATTTCAAAACTAGTGGCAAAGTAAACAAAAAAAACAATAATAGAATTGCGTATAAAATCAACGGATTAAAAATAAACCATGCATCCACACGTATTCTAATTGAAAATCTCTGTAGAGATTTTCTGCTTTCAATGCACGAAAATTTGGATCTAGAAAATAATTTAGATAGAGAATATCAACTTAGTGATATAAAACTTAATCAACAAATAATTAGAAATCTTCGCACATATACTCCCATAAAAGATATGAAAATCAAAGGAGGATATCGGGTTCTGGAAAAAAATCAAGAATTTCTCTTTGATAACATAGGCTATGAATATTTAATAGAAGGACAATGGTTAAGATGGCATCAATTATCAGATGGTACTAAACGCCTTTTTTACATAATTGCTGAAGTGACTGCTGTCGAAGGATACGGGGGACCAATCCTCATAGAAGAACCAGAACTTGGTCTACATCCAGACCAATTATTCCGTCTGATGGATTTCTTACTGGAACAAGCTGAAAACAAACAAATTATTATTACGACCCATGCCCCAATGGTACTAGATGTATTGAATCATAATGAATTAAATAGAATTATTATTACAAAATATGACAAGGAAAGAGGAGCCACTATGCGTCGCCTGACACCTGAACAAATAGAAGCAGCACAGAATTATATGGATACCGCGGGACTCTGGCTAAGAGATTATTGGATTAATTCGGAATTGGAAGGTCCCATAGTATTATGATAAGAATAGGCATCATAGGTGAGCATCCTTATAACGACTCCAAGCCCATTAAAATACTTTTGGAAAAGGAATACAAAGACAAAGAAGTCCAATTCTTTATATTATTTAACAATATAAGAGGCGGGCAGTTAGATGATAAAATCGATAAGCCCTCAAGAAAGGCTATTGCACAATTAAAGGACGCATTCAGAGCTAAAAAACTTGATTTTGTCATCTACATCCATGACCTTGATGGTCTGCCATCAGATGAAAAGAAAATCAAAATCAGGGAAAACTGGTTTAAAATATTAGACAGAGAAGGTGCTAATAGAAAGGGAATATTTTTACTAAATATTTATGAACTAGAAGCTTTAGTACTTAGTGACATCAATGCTTTCAATCAGCTTTACAGTGTAAATATTGCCTTTAAAGGAAATCCAATGTATCAAGCTGAACCTAAAGAATTATTAAAAGAAAAAACAGCAAAAAGTCCAAGAGGAAAATATAAAGAAGCAGATGCTGCCAATATCTTTGAGCAGTTAGACATTGAAAAAATAAAAAATCACCGACAGTATAAACAGTTTATTGCAAAACTGGATGAACGGTTTTAAAATATAGATCATGAAAAAGACACACATCATAGCTATCGCCGTAATTGCCCTGGGCATGGTTGCCCTAATCATGGCAGCAGGCGATATGAGTACGTACTCCAACTTCCAAAAAGCGATCGAAGAACCAGGCGGTAAACATCAGATCGTAGGCTATTTATCGAAAGATAAACCCATGGAATACGATCCTGAAGTAGATGCCAATCTCTTTTCTTTCTTCATGAAAGACAAAAAAGGTATGGAGAAAAAAGTCGTTTATATTGGTACAAAACCACAGGATTTTGAGCGTTCAGAGGAATTGGTACTCACCGGCGGCATGCAAGGCGATGAATTTGTTGCGACTGACATGCTAATGAAATGTCCTTCAAAATACACAGATCAGGAGATCCAGTTGAAGGAAAAAATTTATACAGAAAATAAATAGGCAGATAAGAATATCCATAATTTCAATAATTCGTGTTTAGCGATTACTTACAAACTATGGACTATCGACCATCGACCTTTCTATACTATGGAATATTTAAATGAGCATTTGTGGCCCGGTCGTCTTGGGCATTTCTTGGTACTTTTGGGCTTCATTGGAAGTGTGCTGGCTGCAGTCAGCTATTTTTTTGCTACCCGATCCAGTTTGCGTGGTGATGAAGGAGAGAAGGGCTGGTTACGTATTGGTCGTAGTGCTTTTACTATCCATAGTCTCGCAGTCTTTGGTATTGCCGGAACTATATTGTACATGATGCTCAACCAGTATTATGAGTACAATTATGTCATGGAACATGTCTCTTCCGACTTGGATTTCAGCTATATTTTTTCTGCATTTTGGGAAGGGCAGGAAGGTAGCTTTATCCTCTGGTTGTTTTGGCATGCCGTACTTGGACTGATACTGATATTGGTAGCTAAAAAATGGGAAGCCCCTGTCATTTCTCTACTGTCTTGTATTCAGATGTTCATTCTCACAATGATTCTTGGCATCTATTTTTATCATGGAAATGATTTTACAAAGATAGGCTCCAGCCCTTTCGTTATGGTACGTGATATGTTCGATGCACCTATTTTTTCTCGCCCTGACTATGTAGGTTTGCTGCAAGGCAAAGGACTCAATCCACTACTCCAAAACTATTGGATGACTATTCATCCCCCTACCCTTTTCTTAGGATTTGCTTCCACCGCCATTCCATTTTGTTATGCTGTAGCTGGTCTCTGGACAGGCAAACATAAAGAATGGCTACGCCCGGCTCTGCCTTGGGCTTTATTCTCAGCCGCTATTCTCGGAACGGGTATTCTAATGGGCGGAGCATGGGCTTATGAAGCCCTGAGTTTTGGTGGTTACTGGGCTTGGGATCCTGTTGAAAATATGTCTTTAGTACCCTGGATTGTTCTGATTGCGGGTATACATACGGGCTTAGTTGCCAGAAACACTGGTTATTCCATCAAGTCTACCTACCTGTTTTTCATTCTGACTTTTGTATTGATTCTATATTCTACTTTCCTAACAAGAAGTGGGGTTTTAGGCGATACTTCTGTTCATGCTTTTACAGAAATGGGACTTGAATGGCAATTGGTTGCTTTCATTCTGACATTCTTCATTCCGCCGCTATATTTACTTATTAAAAAGGGTAAAGAAATTCCTGCACCAAAGAAAGAAGAAAGTGCCTATTCTAAAGAATTTTGGATGTTTATTGGCTCATTGGTCTTGATTTTTTCTACTGTGCTGATCTCTTTTACAACTTCCATCCCTGTTTTTAATAAAATATTGACTTTTTTCTCTACTATGTTTGGTGGGAACCCTGTTGATTTTAGTCCACCGGATGATCCCGTTGCGCATTATAATAAATATCAACTCTGGATTGGGGTATTTGTGGGTTTCTTATCTGGCGCAGCACAATTTTTACGATATAGAGAAGATCAACTCAGTGGTGCTCGCCTTAAAAGCTTTGCACAACACACCTCTATCGCATTGATTGTCAGCATTACTGCAGCTATTTTAATGGCTTATTTGAGTGGTGTTTGGGTTTGGCAATACATCCTGCTTCTTATAGCTGGCTTATTTACTATTATTACTAATGTAGATTATGTAATCAGCGTATTGAGAGGTAAAATAAAAGTATCTGCTTCGGCTGTAGCACATATCGGTTTTGGCGTTTTAATGTTGGGCGTCGTCTTTTCAGGAGCTAAGAAAGAAGTGATTTCAAAAGGCTTCATGGATACTTCAGCCATCGAAGGTTTTGATGCTCAAGATGCCCGTATCAACATGATATTACCTAAGGAAACCCCAGTAGTTATGGATGACTACGTGGTGACTTATCAGGGTGATGAAATGGATGGTTTTACCAGAAGATTCAAGGTCAATTATAAAAAATACGACGAAGGAAAATCAAAAGTACTGGAAGAATTTACGTTAAGGCCGAATATCTTGTATAATAGAATGTTGACTAAAGTAGAAGCTTCTAATCCTTCTACCAAGCATTATCTAGGGAAAGATATTTTCACTTATGTATCTGCTTTACCCGTAACAGAAACCGACCCCGAAGCGGCTAAAGCTGCTCAGGATAGCCTTAATTATGTAGAATATATCGTTTCCGAAAAGGATACCATGTTTACCAGTCAGCACTACATCGTTTTCGAGGGCTTTAGTCAGGAACCGACTAATAAAGACTATACGCCACAACAGGGCGATATACCTGTAGCTGCTAGATTAGCCGCCCGCAAAATGACTTCTGATTCCGTTTGGCAAGCCGAACCAGTTTACCTGATTCGCAATAACTTTGGTATCAGCATTGACGATAAGATTGAAGAATTAGGACTCTATTTTAAATTCAATAAAGTCGATCCGAAAGCCCGTACCATGACCTTTGAAGTCGCTGAGGCTGCGCCTAAACGGGAGTACATCGTTATGCAGGCTATTGTTTTCCCTGGTATTAATTTGGTGTGGCTGGGTTCTATTATGATGATGCTGGGACTGGTGATGGGAATGATACAGCGACGGAAATAATCACTTCCTTCGCTTCATCAATACCTCAGTCTGTATCATCTCGTTGCCACGCAGAAGGCTAATAAAGCATTTACCATATTCTAGTTCAATACCTTGTACATTTATGGTAAATTGGTTCATGCCTTCATGCACTGAAAGCTCTTCACTATGCAATTCACGTCCCAGTTCATCAGAGATCATAAGCTGTAATGTCTCCTCCCGCTCGCCTTCTATTTCCAGATTCAATTCATTAACAAAAGGATTTGGAAAGATATTTTTCATAGGTTTATACGTCACAACACCAGGTATCACAGGACTTTCAACAGTCAAATCGTCTGCTTCCTGAACAGGTTCAACTTGCACAACTGACTTTTCTTTTTTGACTTTGTTCTGGCGTTTTTCCCTAAGTCCCGACTTCCAATTCTCAATCTTTTCTACCAATGTTTTTCTGTGGTAATATTCTTTTTCTACCTCCTGTTTTGTGCATATTACTACGCCCATCAAGATGGATTCTCTATATTCCATCTTGATGTCTAATTCTATTTTTACATCATTTAAATTCGCATGATCTTTTAATGATATAGACTTATCCTCATAGCCTACATATGAGACTGTTATTGTTTCGGCATATGCTGGTATTTTCAATGTAAAATTACCATCAAGATCCGTTGTCGTCCCAATCTTCGTTCCCTCTATATAAAGGTTGACAAATATCAATGGTTCTCCGGTTTCATCAGATACTGTACCGCTTACTATTCTTGATGAAGTTTCAACTGTGTCATTGCTTTCAGGGTTATTCTCTACTTCACTATAGTGAATCCCCCCCTTTACCGAGACATCTTGTCCTTGTACAGTGCCTGCCGTCAACATACCTGAAAGTAATAAACCCATCGCACGCAATCTGTTAGATGAAGGCATACTCGTATCCAGCGCAATATCTCGTTTCAACTGACTCGGGAAAAACCTGCCACAAAGCTTACCATTATTCGCTTTGTACAATTTCGCAATTTCCCGATCTGTTTTATGGGTAAAATCAATCACCGTTTTTTCACATTGCAAACAAAAACGTCCTCCATAATTAGGAGTCATTTTGTTCCATTGTTGATCACAAGGTTGGGGAATATCTATTTGTATTTTTCTCTTTTTCATAGTTTTATTTTAAAATTACCAGAGATCGTACGAGAATAAAGTTGACTATATATCAGGAAAGATGCAAGTTTCAAGTAATTTGGTGTACGTGCCTAAGTTTTTTTTGTTCAACTTGATAACAGGAGCTCATCGTTGTGTGTGTAACAAATTGCACAAAGCCTTTAAGCGTTCCTCCCCCTTCGCCCCCTCCAAAGGGGGACAATAAGCTAAAAAGCAGATCAATGTCTCCCTTTGGAGGGAGAAAAAGAGGGAGGACAACTGGAAAACTGTGCAATTTGTTACACACACCTCATCGTTTAACGACTTAAAATTCATTGATAATTTTGTACCTTTGCCGATGTTTTAATAAAAAAACAAAAAACACACTACAAAACACTGATTTTCAAAGAATAGCACAAAACAATTCTTCATTAACAAAGCATGATAGCATACGTAAAAGGGCCGATTACTCACAAAACACCCACCTATGTCATAATAGAAGCTGGCGGTATTGGTTATCATATCAATATCAGTCTGTACACCTATTCACGTATTGAAAATCATGTCTCCGTGCAACTCCTGACTTATTTTCACGTCAAAGAAGATGCACAGACATTATATGGCTTTGTCGAGGAAATGGAACGGGACATGTTTGTTAAACTGATTTCGGTATCCGGTATCGGCCCAAATACGGCTCGAATTTTGCTATCTTCCATTACACCACAAGAAGCCCGAACCGCTATTATCTCCGAAGATATTCGTACACTCAATGGTGTCAAAGGTATCGGCCCGAAAACAGCCAAGCGACTTGTAGTGGAACTAAAGGATAAACTGATGAAAGATGCAGGTGGGACTGATGTAGTCTTGCCAGCAACTGTTGATAATAGACTACGTGAGGAAGCGTTATCAGCCCTGACAACGTTAGGATTTAATAGAATTAGAGTTCAGAAAGCATTGAATAAGATTTTGAAAGAAAATCCATCTGTGCCTAATTCAGAAACACTGATAAAGTTGGGACTAAAAAGCTTATCCTGATCATATAATATTTGTTCACAATTCATGCCCCGAATACAGAACTTTAACATTATAAATTCGTACAAGAAACAATAAGTCTTTCTTAAGACCTGTTAAGATATTGATAATTATAAAAAACGGCATGCATTGTTTTGTCGTTGAAAAATAAATAAAACTTATTCTCAATCTGTTATAACAAATACATTAAGCCTATAAGTTAAAACTTTACACTGTACTTTAAAACTTATAATATAATCAAATTACACATTGTCAATTGTTTATAAAAAAACAACAATTGGACATGTGACTTTTATGTTTAAACTTAACCTTTAGTAATTACTAAAGGTGGCATTTGAAAAGCAAAAGATCAGTTGATTGCCTGTGTTGAATTTTGATACACAATTTCCCAAATTCACTCATCACATTCTTTCAACTTATTAAATCGGGTTTATCCCGATATAGAAATTTATAGCAGATATGACGAATAAAGGATTAATCCTAGCGGTTGTTCTCTCAATATTATTTGGAACAACTGGCACGGTTTGGGCAGGTTTTGGAACAGGACTTAATATTGATGATCCACTATTAACCTTTGACAATTCTATGTTGATACAGGGAGATACTCTTCCTCCCATTGAAGATCGTGACAATAATGCCATAATGGACGATAGTCCAACGAATCCCTTTGATCTGGATGACCCGCCGATTATTGAAACCGATGTCACTTACGACCCGGAAACTGGCTACTACATCATTACTGAGACTATTGGCGACAATTATTACCGCCCTCCTACTTATATGACATTTGAAGAGTATATGGAGTGGAGCGCTCAGAATGAGCAGAATTCCTATTTACAACAACTGTCCAATAATTTATCTTTGTCTGGTAGTGCTACTAAAGATCCAATTGAAAAATATAAAGAAGAAATTCGGAACAAGCTAATAGACAGGCTTTTTGGTAGCAATGAAGTCGATATTCGCCCACAAGGTAATATCGATCTGACTTTCGGGGTAGATTATCAAAATGTAGAAAATCCGGTGCTTACAGAGCGCCAACGTCGTCAGGGTGGTTTTGATTTTGATATGGCTATTCAAATGAATGTCATTGGTAAAATCGGAGATAAATTGAATCTCGGAACCAATTATAATACACAGGCAACATTTGACTTTGATAATCAAATGAAGCTAGAGTATGCAGGTGATGAAGATGAGATCATTCAAAAAATTGAAGCGGGTAATGTAAGCCTGCCCTTACGAAGTAGCTTAATACAGGGTAGTCAGAGTTTGTTTGGTATCAAAACTGATTTGCAATTCGGCCGTCTTTCTGTTTCCGCTATCGCTTCACAAAAGAAGTCAAGACGGGAAAATGTTCAAATTCAAGGAGGTACGCAACTACAAGAATTTGAAATTGCTGCTGACCAATATGATGAGAACAGGCACTTCTTTATCTCGCATTATAATCGTGATGATTACGAGAGAACACTCGAAAACCTGCCTCAGATCAATACACTTTTCAAGATCACAAAAATGGAGGTTTGGGTAACCAATACCCGTAATGCTACCGAAGATGTTCGTGATATTGTTGGTTTTATGGACCTTGGTGAACCAAATATCCAGAAAGTAGGTGCTAATGTAGGTAGTAATCCTAATCTTGCGCCACCTTCAGTACCCGTTCATCCCGTATTAGGAAGCACTAGTGTTGGTCTACCTGCCAATGATGCTAACCCATTATACGAAGAATTACTGGCCAATGAAGGCACCCGTGACCTCGATAACTCGGTATCCACATTACAAAGTTCTGCTTTTGGTTTCAATCAAGGTGAAGACTTTGAAAAAGTAAGAGCGCGCCTGCTTTCTCCTACTGAATATACTTATCATCCTGAATTGGGTTACCTCTCTCTAAACCTGACCTTGCAACCAGACGAAGTACTTGGTGTTTCTTACGAATATACTTACAATGGTGAAGTTTTTCAGGTAGGGGAATTTACCAATGACCTTCCTATTAATGCAGACACATTGAACGTGATGTTTGTAAAAATGCTGAAAAGTGCTACCCCAAGTGTTGAATTTCCAATGTGGGACCTGATGATGAAAAACGTGTACTCTATCGGTGCTTATCAGGTCAATCCACAGGATTTCAAACTTGATATTTTCTATCAGGATCCAGGTGGAGGTTTTATCCGTTCTTTACCTGAGGGACCAAGAGCAGGTCGCTACCTGATCAGCTTATTGAATCTGGACAACCTGAATAGTACGGGTGACCCCTTCTCAGATGGAGCCTTCGACTTTGTGCCCGGAGTTACAATAAACCCCCAAAATGGACGGGTGATTTTCCCCGTACTCGAACCCTTCGGCTCTGCACTAGATGAAATATTTACCGACCCTGCTACAGGGCTTGTTGATGGCTCCGTTGAGCGCTATAAATATCCGCAACTTTATAACAATACCGTCTTCTTCGCCCGTGAGTTCCCCGAATTCAATCGTTTTTATCTGCGGGGAAGTTATAAATCTAGTGTTTCTTCTGAGATTTCACTGGGCGCTTTTAATATTCCACGTGGTTCTGTAACGGTGTCTGCTGGTGGTCAGCAACTTAAAGAAGGTATTGATTATGATGTAGACTATAATATTGGTCGTGTAAAAATACTCAATGATGCCATTTTAAATTCTGGTCTGCCTGTGAATGTATCTTATGAAGATAATACCTTATTCGGATTTCAGACCAAGACTTTGTACGGAACCAGACTAGATTATGAAGTATCTGAGAATTTCAACATTGGTGGTACTTTCATGCATGTATCTGAACGCCCGTTTACACAGAAAGTAAATATCGGCGATGACCCAATTTCCAATAGCATTTACGGATTAGATGTCCAGTATAATAAGGATGCCCCCTGGCTGACCAAATTTGTTGATAAACTACCTTTGTTACAAACTAAAGAAAATTCTTCTGTCGCTTTTACAGCAGAAGGCGCTATGCTTCGCCCTGGGCATGCCAAAGCTTTGAATGATGTTGACCAAAGTGAAGACAGAGGTGGTACGGTATACATAGATGACTTTGAAGGAGCTGCCAGTAATTTTGACCTGAGAACACCGACGACCGCATGGTTATTGTCCAGTACACCGTCCGAATTTCAGGAAGCTGAACGTATTAACGACCTTTCTTATGGTTATAATCGTGCAAAGTTGAATTGGTATAGAATTGACCCTACATTAAACCAAAGTGCAAATGATCCTTATACCAGACAATTTATTGAAAGAGATATTTTCCCTAACAGACAAGACAACCAAACTGGTCTGCAAAATGCTGGCCTATTTACCTTTGACCTGACTTATCAGCCAAATATTCGTGGTCCTTATAATTTTGATGTAGATGGCACAGCG
Source organism: Saprospiraceae bacterium (assembly GCA_020627965.1). Taxonomy (GTDB): domain Bacteria; phylum Bacteroidota; class Bacteroidia; order Chitinophagales; family Saprospiraceae; genus JAHDEO01. The sequence goes on from JAHDFX010000091.1 coordinate 17,513, forward strand.
CCTGATGGAACAATCGTATCAGCAGGTACCGACCCAGCTACAGGAGAACTGTATAATCCTCATGAGCGTTGGGGAGGCATCATGCGTGCTTTGCAAACCAATGATTTTCAGGCAGCAAATATTGAGTTCGTAGAATTTTGGGTATTGAGTCCATATATCAATAACCCTAACCCGCAACTTTCTCCCGACGGCAGTGTACCAAGCCTGAAGATCAATCTTGGTACAATCTCAGAAGATGTTTTGAAGGATTCACGTAGATTCTTTGAAAATGGTCTTCCTGCTCCAAATTCAGAAACACCTGTGGATACAACGACCTGGTCACGTATTCCTCGTGTTCAGGCGATTACTAATGCTTTCGATAATGACCCTGCAATTCGTGCAGCACAGGATTTAGGTCTAGATGGTTTTGATGATACAGGTGAGCAGGGACACTACGAGGAGTACTTGAACGCATTAAGCAATTACGTTAGTAATCCAAACCTATATAATGAAGCATTAGCTGACCCTGCTAATGACAACTATTTATACCATAGAGATGAATCTTACGGAGAGATCAGCGACCCCAACTCCACACCTACACTGGAACGTTATAATAAATTCAATAACCCACAAGGTAATTCACAAGGCGAAAATGCCTCCGCAACCAATGTACCAGATACAGAGGATATCAACCGAGATAATACACTGAATGAAAAAGAGTCTTATTTTGAATATGAGATCAAATTGGCGCCAGATGGTACAGGTGGGGTTTCTTCAAGTCAGTTCATGGTAGACAATGTACAAATGATGGCGCCCAATGGTACTGATGTATGGAACTGGTATCAATTCAAAGTTCCCGTAGAAGAGTTTACAGGTAAAGAAGGAACAATACAGGATTTCCGTTCTATCCGTTTTATGCGGATGTATCTGACTGATTTTGTTGATCCGGCTACGCTTCGTTTTGCTCGCCTGCAATTGGTGCGTAATCAATGGAGACGCTATCAGCGTGATCTTGCAGGTGCAGGTATCGGCCCTATTCCCGACCCAAGTGATCCGACATTATTTGATGTAACGGCTGTAAATATTGAAGAAAATAGTGGCGCTACGCCATTCCCTTACGTTCTGCCTCCGGGTATTGAGCGTGAAAATGCCATTGGAACTATTCAGAATGCATTACAGAATGAGCAGTCTATGGCATTGAATGTCTGTAATCTCGATGGTGGAGATGCCAGAGCCGTTTACAAGATCATCAATTTGGATATGCGAAACTACGAGCGACTAAAAATGTTCGTACATGCCAAATCTACCGATGGAGAAGAGCTTGAACCTGGCGAATTATCGGTCTTTCTTCGACTGGGTAGTGATTTTGAAAACAACTATTACGAATACGAAATTCCATTGCTGCCCAGTGATACCAGCCAGCTTGGCACAGATAATAATACTGTAGAGTCGCAGGAAGCGGTCTGGCTGGAAGACAATAGGTTTAACTTTCCCTTGTCTTTATTCCTTGATGCTAAGAAAATGAGAAATGCTGACCCGACATTCTCAACAGTAGATAAGTTTATTATACCTGATCCCGACGATGCAGATAATAGTGTCTCCGTTATTGGTAATCCAGACCTTGGTTATGTAAAAGGTGTCATGATCGGTCTGCGGAATAATACGGATGCAGATAAGTTATGTGCCGAAGTCTGGGTCAATGAGCTTCGTTTGAGTGGATTGAACGAAGAAGGCGGTATTGCAGGTCTGGCGAGGCTTGATGTTCAAATGGCTGACTTCGGTAACTTCACGGCTTCTGCCAGCTATACAAGTATTGGTTTTGGTGGATTAGAAGAAAAGGTACAACAACGAGCATTGGAAGAGGTTACACAGTACGACTTTGCTACTTCTCTGGAATTGGGTAAATTTTTCCCAAAGAATTCAGGTATTCGTATTCCTTTTTATGCTCAATATTCGACTACGATAGAAACGCCAAAGTTTGATCCTTATCAGTTTGACCTGAAACTTAAAGACGTATTGGAAACTGCTCAAACACAGGCAGATAAAGATTCTCTTCGTGATGCTGCTAATGATTATACATCTATACGAGGGTTCAACTTTACAAATGTACGCAAAGAACGTACTAAGCAGGATAGAAAACCTATGCCCTGGGACGTGGAAAACCTTAGTTTGACTTATGCTTATGACAGAACGATCAAGCATGACCCAACTATCGAGAATGATGAGGTGAAGCGTTACAGAGGTTCTGTTGATTATAATTATGCGAGTCAGTTAAAACCAATCGCACCATTTAAGAATATGAAAGCTAAGTCTAAATGGCTTGGTCTTATTCGCGATTTTAATTTCAACCCAGTACCCAATTCTATTAGTGTCAGAAATGACATCAATCGTCATTTCGGTCAAATTACTTATCGTTTTGCTGACCCACAGAGTGATACCTATTTCGACAAGCGTTTTACCTGGGATAGAGCCTATGGCCTGCAATGGAACCTCTCTAAAGGACTGACCATGGGCTTCAACGCCATTAATAATGCCGTTATTGACGAACCATTTGAGTATATATTAGACGAGACAACAGGAGAACCTGTAATTGGTAGTAACGGACTCCCTCAAAGAATTACGAAAGAGTTTCGTAAGGATAGTATCATGAGCAGTATTGGTGATTTTGGACGTAATAAACATTACAACCAAACACTGAATATCAGCTATACACTTCCTACAAAGCAGATTCCATTATTGGATTGGACGCAAGTCAAAGCCCAATATAATGCCTCTTATGACTGGAGTCGCTCCAGCTTGAATGTCGATTCATTGGGTAATGTAGTCCAAAACGGTCATACTCGTCAGATAAGTGGTGATCTGGATTTTACAAAATTGTATAACAAATCAAAATACCTAAAGAAGATCAACAGCAAGCCTAAGAAAAATAAAGGTGGTAAGAATAGCGGAGGACGTGATGGTCGCCCAGATGCCCCAGGCGGTAAAGTTGGTATAGACAAAGGCAAAGGTGGTAAAGATGGTCCGTTGAAAAATACTATCGGTATTACCGATGATAAAGATGAGGATGAAGACAAGAACGACAGCAAAGACAAAGGTAAGGGCAAAAATAAAGGCAAGCGCCCAGGCGGTAAAAATAAAGGAACCGATGGTGCCGCCGATGGTGTATTAGGTAAAGCCGGAAAAGTTAAAAAGGAACGTGAGCCGACTATGGCAGAGCGTATTCTTATACGCCCATTGATGACCATTCGTAAAGCACGTCTATCTTTCTCTGAGCAGTTTTCTTCAGTTATACCAGGTTATACAGCCGGTACACGCCTGCTTGGTCAAAGCAATGACTTTACTCGTCCGGGCTGGGATTATGTATTCGGTTTCCGTCAGCCTTATTTCAATACTTTTGGTGGTGGCAGCTCCAATGCCTGGATGGATAGCGCAGCAGAAAATGGCTGGATCGTTGACAACTTATACCTGAACCAGCAATTGCTGAATAATTATACACAGACTTACGATGCCAAAGTTACCCTAGAACCGTTTAAGGATTTCCGTGTGGATGTAAATGCGAATCGTTCTTTTGCTAAAAATCACTCTGAATATTTTAAAGTACCAGAACCAGGTGGCGAATTTGAGCATTTAAATGCATTTGACGCAGGTAGCCTGAATATGACTTTCTATACTGTACGTACTTTCTTCAGAGGTAATACTACAGAAGATCTAGCCAGAACTTTCGAGGATTTTGAGGATAACAGAACGATTATTTCAGAGCGTTTGGCAGAATTGAATACAAGTGGTGTTATTCTTCCTCAGGAAGCAGGCGATGAGGATTTTGCAGCGGGTTATGGACGCTATCAGCAGGATGTATTGATACCAGCCTTCCTGTCGGCATACACAGGCAAAGATGCAGCAAGTTACCCATTGAAAATATTCAATATGCTGCCACGCCCGAACTGGCGACTGACTTATAATGGTTTGAATAAGATAGAGATGTTTAAAGACCTGTTCTCCAGCGTGAGTATTTCGCATAGTTATACTTCTACATTAGGGATGAACCGCTTCGCAACTGACCTTGATTTCCAACAGAAGTTGTACAATGAAAATACACTGAATTATTATTCGACGTACGAGATTCCTGATCTGGTTATCAATGAGCAATTTGCTCCGCTAATCGGTGTGGACATGCGCTTTAAGAACGATTTGACTGCTCGTTTCGACTGGAAGAAGAGCCGTAACCTGGCCATGAGCTTCACCGATTATCAACTTTCAGAGACGAATAGTGAAGAGTATACACTCGGTATTGGCTATCGTGTAAAAGGCTTTAAATTGCCATTCAAATTCACAACGGGTCAGGGCAAGGATAAGAAGAAGACGAATGAACTAGAGAATGACCTGAATTTCAAAATGGATTTCTCTTATCGCGATGATAAAACAATCAATCACTTACTAGACCAGGATCAGGCAGTGGCAACACGTGGTTCCAAGATTATCCGTATTTCTCCGTCTATTGATTATGCGGTGAATAAGTTTGTAAATGTGCGTATTTTCTTCGATCGCAGTCGTACAATACCAGCGACTTCGGCTTCGTTCCCGATCACGAATACGCAGGCAGGTGTGACGATTCGTTTTTCTTTGACGCAGTAGAGTTTATTGAAAATATATAATTGAAAAGGCTACCTCTGGCGAGGTAGCCTTTTTTTGTCGATGGTCGATGGTCGATAGTCCATGGTTGTCATTCAATGGCACACTTACTAAAAGTTTTATAGGTATTTTACACCGTAAAATAGAAGGCTAAATAACCATAAAACCAAAATACAGCTATCGACTATGGACTATCGACCATCGACCACTTTGCTTTCCTTAAAATACATCGCAAATGCTTATATTTGCTGTTGCAATGTCTGATAATACCAAGAATACACGGATTTTTATTGCTCATGCACCTGAGGATGAGGGGTCATTGAGTACCTTATTAGCTCACCTGGAAGTATTATTAGAGCAGTATTCCCTTGATATATGGCATACTAAAAAACTGCTTGGTGGAGATCAGTATGAAGATATTATTCAAGACCAGTTGAAAAATGCGGATATAGCTCTACTGATGATCAGTAGCGATTTTATGGCTAGTGAGGATTATGTGAAGCTGAAGGCTCAATTGCAGCAGCAGCCTAATACTAAGGTTATTCCGGTATTGCTTCGTCCTTATGCCTGGGAAGATGATAGTTTCTTGAAGATTCGCCAACCACTCCCTTCAAGTAAGCAGGCTATTACCGGGAGTTCTACTAAAAATCAGGAGGAGGCTTATGTGGAAATTGTGGGGGCTTTGAAGAAAATTCTCAAAAATGAAATTGAAGGAACTAAAACGCCAATCGTTACACAACCTAAATCAAGACGTATTTTTTGGGCAATTATAGTTGGTACTTTATTTTTGATTGGTGGGGTATTTTTATCTCAGATTAAAAATAACACTTCAAAAAGTGTGAAACAGTTATCTTTTTCTGAGCTTCCCTTCCT
>JAHDFX010000360.1 GCA_020627965.1 Saprospiraceae bacterium
ACCTTTTGACCACCTATAATGATACTTGCTGATTTTACTGTTGCCATGAGGCTAGATTTATGGTGATGAATAGCGTAATTTATACGCTGATTTTAAATTCAGACTCAATATATTCAACATTACATATGTAAAAATCACACCATTCAACTTATTGGTTCCCATTTCTATTAAACGAGTTTACTTTTTCAATATATTATTATTGTAATCGCTTTGCCAAATGAGATTTCCCTCGTCATCTTCGGAAAGATCAGAGAAAAAAAGTCCAGTAAGTTGGTATTCTTCAACCATTTTCTTAAATTCATCAGAAACAAATGTAGCCGAGCGAAAATAAATACCTGGATTCTGAATTTTGAACATATGAATATTTTGGATTTTCTCAGAGTAGAAAGCAAGTTTTTCTACAGCATAAACAATGTCATCTTCCTCATCGTAATCGTATTGTGATTGTTGGGCATTTATAATTTCAGAGGTTTCGATGTTGAGTATATTTACAAGGTATTGTTGTTCGGGGTGTATGATTTGAAGTATTGCATCAATGGTAGTTTTTTGAAGCTTTCGTTGTCTTTTGGTAAACCTTTCATGTAGTGTTTCTTTAGTCAAAAATGGTAAATATTCTGCTTTATCCCCCAGTAATGGTGCCAGTACTGTAAAAGCTTTTTCGTTGAATACCCAAAGTTCCTGATTACCTTGAAGTATTCTGCCTATATCTACCTTATTAAGGTTGCAAAGTAAAGTGGGCTTCCAATATTCTGATACAGGTTCGCCTATATGAAATTTTGTACTAAATAGATTGCGATAAAACTGTATTTCATCTTCTGTAGTGGCATAGGGGTATCCGATTATAGTGGGATGGATTGGGGTGAGTTTGTAGATTTTCATAATTCTTTCATCCTATGTACTACATTTACTGCCAAATGATTATCAAAATAATGTATATTATTTTTAACACACAAGTCACCAAGTGGCATACCAATACCTTTAATTGAAGGAATACTTTTGATTATTCCTCTTATATTATCAACATTAAAATCTAAAGTAATTATTAATGGAAATTGTTCACCAATTTTTATGATGTCATTTATTTGAAGTCCATCAGGATATTTTGGTGATTCTAATTTAAAAAATTCCCATGAATCTTCCATATCCCCCAACAAATCAATTTGATAATATGCTGCATTTAAATCTGGTACATCATTGTATCTACTCAATATCCATGAGGGGTCGTCATCATAAGAAGCCACTAAACCGCTATATATAATACCAATATTTTTAGATTGAAGTTGTTGTCTAAGCTCTAATGAGGGGAAATCATTGTCAGAAATTTGCACATAATCAAACTTCATTTCTTCTATAAAACTTATATTGCATAAAGCGGATTCTATCCCTATTTCACAAGCTAATTTTGATTTATTGAGTACCCTTCTTATTGATGAAGCTGTTTGTTTATCTACGACTCTTTTGTCTCCCCAAAAAGGTTTATCGTACATAGATATACCAATTATATCTATTCCTATATTTTGGAGTTCAAATGCTTCTTTTACAGAACTAACTCTATCAATTTTCTTTAACATACAAATAATTATTACATATTTAAAACGCAAAAATCTAAATTACTACTCACCAATATTAACTATTCTAGCTTTATCTAGAGGGTGGGGTACATAGGTTTTAGGGTTAACTACCTTTATTATCCCCTCTGTTGAGGTTGATATCTTATAGTAACTTCCTACTTTACTCCCTCCTCCGGGATGCACTTGAATATTTGTTATTTTAGGATGTCCTTTAACTCTAATTTGCGTTGACAATTTAGAGCCTTTTGTACTTTGTTCTATTGCTACTTCGTATCCTGCCTCGGTAAGTTCATCTGCAATATCATCTACAGACTTACCCCATATTTCTTGAGGTTTTTTCAGGATATTATCCCAAAAACTGCAACTGTTATGGACCAACCATTTACAAGCTCCCACAAAATAAGTATGCCAATCTTTAACCGTAAAATTATATACTTTTTTACCAATAGTAGAAAAATTAATGGCTCTAATTTGTTCCCATTTTTCGTTTTTGGATTTTACTTCATCATCTGTAGTCAAACGTCCGGCATCTTTCCAACCTTGTTTTGTATAAAATGGATGATTGGTAGTCGTTTCTATAACTTCATTTCCAATAGTGAGTTGAATCGTCGAATCTGCAATACTCTGATGCGCATCTACCACTTCTTTTAATCCTGTTTCCAAGGTATCTGGATTGTACGACCATACTAAATCACCTATTTTTATATCTTCTATATTTTTAAATCCACCTTCTACTGCTACCGATGTACCTGCCGGAAAGCAAGCTGTGGCCAGTTTTCTTCCTTTTATAGCTAATTTTTCAAGTGCTTCTTTAACCCCTTTCTCCAAAAGTTCTTTTGCTGCGGTTTTTAGTGCTAGCAGACCCGCTAATTTTTTCCCCATTTGGTTAAAAAAAACTTTCGCAGTTATTTTACCGCCTGCTTTAGCTGCTTTAACACCTCCTTTTATAAGGAAACCTCCAAGAAGGTCAGTAGCGGCAAGTATGCCGTGACCTACAGCTGTCCATTTATTCCCTGCTTTCCAACTTCGGCTGGCATCTCTGGCACTTCCATAGACAGGAATAAAACCTGTTCCCAAATCTACCCAATCTATTCCTTTTTCATTTTCTTCTTTTAATTCATCTGCCTGTGCATTGATGTCGTCTATTTTTTGTTGTAATTCGCCCGTTGGATCTAGCTCTGACATCGGTATCTGCCCCGTAGTTAAAAAACTGATTTTTCCGCCTTTTGCACATCTTGCACAACTTCTAAAAAGTACTGGTGGCAAACCTGCCACCGTGGAAAATTTTTCTCCAGTATCGTGCCAAACAGATCCGCCTCCCATCGGGTGTCCTGTACCTGGTGCTGGTGTTGGCATTGGTACACAAGGAGCTGGTTGACCGACCGTACACATCACAAAACTTGGGATATTGACCAACGGTATCATATCTGACGCATTGGCAGCCATAATTCCATCTACTGTAGTCGTACGAGGGAGGGTTGTGAAAGGCATAATAGCAGCACCCTTATCACAATTCATCAATGCTCCCGTAACTATATATGCTAATGGTTCAGACATTGAATTTAATTTTAAAAGACATCCGTGTCTGCTGATTTAATCCGAATAGTACTACCGCCACTCATACTAATATCTTTCCCGCTCACCTTTACCTTTTTACCTCCTTTGACGGAAGTTTCTTTGGCTGCCATCGCACTGATTGAATTTGATGCTGTCATACCTATATTCTCACCAGCTTGTTTGTTGATTGATTTTCCTGCAGAATCAGACATGTTCTCTCCGGCGGTTTTATCAATATTTTTACCAACGGTAGTCGACATATTTTCCTCTACATTAATATTAAGATTCTTGGCATTCAACGTCATCGTCTCCAATGCTGTAATTGTCATATTATTTCCAGCAGTATCTATTAATACCTGATTACCATTTCTATCCTTGATCGTTATTGTTTCTGCTCCTGATTCATCATTGAACAAAATCGTGTGTCCGCTTCTGGTCTTGATAGACTTGAAGTTATTATCCGGATCGAAGAACTCAGGGGTGGTTTTACCGTGATATAAGGCACCTTGCATATATGGGCGATCAGGGTTGCCCTGCTCGAAATCTACATAGACTTCGTCGTCTATTTCAGGAACGAAGTAGGTGCCTCTGTCGCCACTGGCATAGTTGGTGACCTGGCGTATCCAAGGAGTCATTTCTTCACCGCTTTGCC
>JAHDFX010000092.1:0-5560 GCA_020627965.1 Saprospiraceae bacterium
TAGCTAAGCGAAATGATGAAGTGGGCGAATTGCGCACCAAATATGAAGAATTGAGCAGAATAAGGGCTGAGAAAGACAAATTTGTAGCTCAACTAGAAAATGAAGAAGCTGATCGTAAGATAAAAATAGAAGCCACAGAATTAGAGGTGGAGACAACCAAACAGGAAATCGTCGTACTCAATCGTCAATTAGATGCTAAACGAAATGAATATCAGCTCACGAAAAGTTTGGTGGAAAACCTGGAAGGTTTCCCCGAATCTATTCGCTTTCTGAATAAGAGTCGGGATTGGGGAGCGAAAGCACCACTATTGTCGGACATTATATATTGCCCGAAGGAATACAGGGTCGCTATAGAGAACTATTTGGAAAACTACATGAATTATTATGTAGTTGAAAATGAAACTGAGGCAATTAAGGCAATTAGTTTATTGAGTAAATCTCAAAAAGGAAAAGCAAATTTCTTTCTTTTAGATAAATTAAAAAGCTTTTCGAGAAATGAGACGCCGCCGCCATCGTCCAATGCCGTTTCCGCATTAAAAATTGTAGAAACTGAAGCAGATTATCAACATTTGGTCTATTATCTCTTAGGCAATGTATGGCTGACAGAAGGCGAAGTAGATAGCGATAAATCGCTTCCAAATGATACCATCGCTTTGTCTAAAACTGGTAAATTCGTTAAAACACGCTTCACTGTTTCTGGAGGTTCTGTAGGCTTATTTGAAGGAAAAAGAATAGGACGAAAAAAAAATCTCGACATACTGAAAAAAGATATTTCCAGTCTGGAAACAAAAGGCAAAAAACTAAGTGAAAAGTTTGAAGGATCGCATCAGCGTTTACAGGAATTGCGGAATGCTTCTCAGGAAGAATTGATACGAAATGAGAAAAACAACCTAAACTCTATTCAGCAGGAAGCCATTGGTCTGCAAACCCGCCTTGAAAACTTTGAAACATTCTTAAAAGACTTCCAACGCAAGAAAACACAAGGAGAAGACCGTATTCAGGAGATGGAAACAGAGGATGCACAGATCAAAGTACAACTGGGCGCTTTAAAAGGAAATTACGGAGATATTCAACAGCAAATTTCTCAGATGGATAGCTCCTACCGTCTGGCAGCCGAGTCTCTAAGCAAGGCCTCTACAGATTATAACCAGAAAAACATAGAGTTTATTCGTCAGCAAAACAAAACTTCAGCCCTTAATCGAGAATTGACTTTTCGTGAAAATCAGCTTAGTGGTATACGAGCAAAAATGGCCAGTGATCGGAAGTCTAAAGAAGCTGCCGCAGAAGATTTAAAACTAACGGAGAAAAACATAGAAGAGCTGGAAGCGGCGCTGGTTGACCTGTATCAGCAAAAGATTAATTTTGAAGGAGAATTGAATGATGCAGAGCAAAAATACTATCAGGCAAGAGGCAGCATCAATGAGGTAGACGGTGAATTGAGGCAAGCCAGAAGGGCAGTACAAGATGCGCAAATGCTCATCAGTTCATTGAAGGACAAATACAATGAAATTCGTTTGGAATTATCTTCCATAGGCGAACGCATGAAAATTGAATTTGGGATAGAGCTGGAAGAAATCATGAAAAAAGAAGCCGATCCCGAATTGAATAAAAATGAGCTTGAAAGCAAAGTCGCTCGCCTGAAAACCCGCCTAGATAATTACGGCGAAATCAACCCAATGGCAGTAGAAGCCTATGATGAAATGAATGAGCGTTTCGAGTTCATCACGACACAACGCAATGATCTGCTTGATGCAAAATCTTCATTGCTTGAAACGATAGAAGAAATAGAAACTACTGCCACCGAGCATTTTATGGATGCTTTTACTAAAGTAAGAGAACATTTTAAAGAAGTATTCCGTAGCTTATTTACTGAGGATGACACCTGTGATCTAATCTTGGAAAACGAGGATAGTCCATTAGACTCAGCCATCAAAATCGTTGCTCGCCCTAAAGGCAAACGCCCACAAACGATCAATCAGCTTTCAGGTGGAGAGAAAACACTGACAGCTACAGCACTTCTCTTTTCGCTTTATCTGCTCAAGCCAGCTCCTTTCTGTATTTTCGATGAGGTAGATGCTCCATTGGATGATGCTAATATTGGAAAATTCAACCGTATCATCAAAAAATTCTCTGAAGACTCTCAGTTTATTATCATCACACATAATAAACAAACAATGTCTGCTGTAGACATCATTTATGGTGTAACAATGAAAGAACAAGGTGTATCAAGTGTTGTACCAGTAGATTTTCGGAGCTTAAGCAATTAAATTCCTATCTTTGTACTATGTATCAAAAGGACTTATTTAAAGACAAAATCGCACTGGTTACAGGTGGACGAAGTGGTATTGGTTATGGTATAGCAAAAATGCTAATCGAACTGGGCGCTAAAGTTATTATTGCTTCACGCAAAGAAGAACCATTGAAGCTGGCAGCAGAGCAATTATCTGCCTTCGGAGAATGTGCGTACAAAGCTTGTGATATTCGTAAAACAGACGAAGTTCGGAGTGTGGCTGAACATATTCAGAAGTTACACGGCAGACTGGATATTCTAGTCAATAATGCTGGAGGGCAATTTCCTGCACCAGCCGAATTAATTAGCGAAAAAGGCTGGGCGGCTGTAGTTAATAACAATCTTAATGGGACTTTCTACGTGTCGCAGATTATGGGGCAAACTTTTTTTATTCCTCAAAAAGAAGGAACTATTGTCAACATTATAGCGAATATGCATCGTGGTTTTCCAGGTATGGCACATACTGGTGCTGCTCGTGCCGGAGTAGAAAACCTGACGAAGACATTAGCACAAGAATGGGCAGAATACAATATTCGTGTCAATGCCGTTGCGCCAGGAACCATTGATTCTTCAGGCTTGGATAATTACCCCCCTATGATGAAGCAGTTTTTCGATCAGGAAAAAGCAAAAAACCTGATGGGGCGTTTTGGAACGGTGGAGGATGTGGCGAACGCTACCATGTTTCTGGCAAGCCCCCTGTCAACTTATATCAGTGGGATTACACTTTATGTGGATGGAATGGAACATTTGTCTGGAGATAGAATGAGTTTGTATAAAACCATGAAATCTATGATGTAGCTAGTTTACAAAATATTATGTATTTTAATGAAATTTATTATTTTTGTGGTTCGCAAAACACCTTAGTTAATCTATAAATTTGAAAATCATGCTTAAGTTCTTTAAAAAACTATTTAGTTCGGAAAATCTGGATAAAGTAAAAGACATAGCCGAAGACGTAGTTGATAAGGCTGCTGAAACTGCTGGAAATATCAAAGAAGTGGCTGGTGATGTGGCTGAAAAAGCTATGGACAAAGCTGGCGATCTGAAAGATACTGCTTTAGAACAAACTGCAGGCTTAAGAGAAAAAGCCAGTGAATTGGCAGATGCAGCTATGGATAAGGCTGGCGATCTGAAAGATACGGCCTTAGAACAAACTGCAGGCTTAAGAGAAAAAGCCAGTGAATTAGCAGATTCTGCTATGGATAAGGCTGGCGATCTGAAAGATACTGCTTTAGAAAAAACAGCTGGTATAAGAGAAAAAGCCAGTGAATTGGCAGATTCTGCTGTTGCAAAAGCTGGCGATTTGAAAGATGCTGCTGTTGATAAGGCTAGTGATTTGAAAGAAGGCGCAAGCAATTTGGCTAGTAATGCTGCGGATAAAGTTGGCGATGCCAAAGATGCTGCTGTTGATAAGGCTAGTGACTTGAAAGAAGGAGCAAGTAATTTGGCTAGTAATGCTGCGGATAAAGTTGGCGATGCCAAAGATGCTGCAGTTGATGCTGCTTCTAATGTCAAAGATGGTGTTGTTAACGCTGCTGGTAATGTAACTGAGAAAGCTGGTGACCTGGCTAATTCAGCTGCGGCAAAAGCTGGCGATGCCAAAGATGCTATCACGGATAAAGCTGGCGATGCTTCAGGTTCTTTCTCTGATTTGGTAGCTGATGCTAAAGACGCACTCTCAGGTATTAAAGATAGTGTTGCTGATAAAATTGGTGATGCCAAAGATACACTTGCAGATACTTTTGATGATGTAAAGGATGCTGCTAATGATATTATCAAAGGAGACGACGATACTCCAACGGCTTAATAAAATTGTTGGAACAGAAAATAAAAAACCGGAATTGCCATATAGCAATTCCGGTTTTTTTATTTTCCTCTAAAGCTTAAATTTTTGTAGTCTTTCGCTTCTTCTTTTTCTTTACAGGCTTTTGAGGGAGTGGTTCACCATTTTCAGATCGTGGGGTTGGGGCGATAGGTTCTATCTCATCCCATTTAAATTCCTTGAACAAGTCGCCGAAGGCTTCCTGAAATTCTTCATCATTGAAAAAATTCTTACCTCTTAATAATAACTCGGGCAACTCCTCTGCTGACTGTCGTAGCCCTTCCAGCATTTCTTCGGAAGGACGGAAAGGCTCAGGAAATGATTCCATATTATCCGTAAAAAAATCGTGGAAAATAGTGATATCAACAGTATCTCCCATGATGCGCATATTGCCCTGCTCATCCAACTTCTCCAGATCCATTTCAGTTTCGATAAAATACTTGGCTTCTCCTATTGCCTGTCCGATTTCTTCAAACATACCATTTATCTGCTCACTGAGTATTTCCAGATCCTCCTCTATTTCTGCTCTGCGATCACTACCCTGAGCAAACAGAGCTGAATGAGTTAAACTAAAGAATAAAAATAGATAAAGTACTTTTTTCATAATTTATTGATTGGTTTGAATTGTGATAATATTCTTTATCACAATAGTGTAAGATGTTATGTACTAGCAGTATAGCAAAAATGTTTCCAAAAATAAAAAGGACTACAAGGCTCTATTCTTTTGCAGGAAGTAATTCGAAATCTTTGCCCATTAATTCATCTCCATTAATAATGACAACTAGTTTGTGCGTACCTGGATAATGCTTTCTGGTCGTTAATTGCTTGAAGTGTTGCTTACGATCAAATGTATAAGACTGTTTAGGTTGTAATTCCTTTTCTGTAATATGAAAAACTTTGCGAGACTGACTGCCATTCGCTTTTACATAGTACACCCCATACTCAATACGAACTAATCTGGGACTTGCCCCTGATGAAACATGGAGTGAAAATGAAAAACGAAAACTATCATTGATAGAAGGAGTATCCTGTGTAAAACTCAGGTCTTGAATTTCTATACCTTTTGAATCATTCAGACCAAATAGAGCAAGTGCATCTTTATTGCCTCTTTTTAGCAAGGTTCGAACGCCGTGCTTGACAATCCAATTGGTATGTGGATGGTCGGCTTTCAACCATCGTTGAGCTAGTTGCAAGACTATCTGTGGGTGGTCTTTTATAATATCATTTAAATTATTAGCAACACTTTTTCTGACATATAAAGATTCGTCTGCTTTTAACTTTTCAAGAATGGGCAAAATAGGAGAGGGGGCTTTCTTAAATTCTCTGAGCGCACCTCCCCAGGGCAATCTTGGGCGACAACCTTCGCTAGACAATCGCCTGACATGTTCATTTTCATCGTCTGCCCATTTCAGCATTTGTTGCATCATTTTCTCAGGATATTTCCTAAT
>JAHDFX010000092.1:5570-8376 GCA_020627965.1 Saprospiraceae bacterium
TAAAAGGGCGTACAGCAAACTCTGAACTACTGAATTTTGTAACATGTGCCAGCGCATGAATAGAAACCTCATAGTCTTCTAGTCCATACTGTTCTATAAAATCGGGAAAGATCAAGCCTAGTAGCCCGTCTTCAATGGTGGGGGTTACCAGATTGAGTATATTGATCTGTTCAGAATAGTTTCCTGCTATGTGTGTATGCATACATAGGGTAATATGCCGCATACGCTGTTTTAATTCCTTATTTGCCCAGTCTTTGTTAAAAACGGCAGACTGGAATTTTTTTGAATTAAAATTACGGTCAAATCTTGCTATCGAGTCCGCAAGTTGTTGAATAAAGGCTTTGTTGTAAAGTGCCTTGAGGGTAAATTTTTCTTCCACACTTTATTGCTTATTCATGTCTTCATCAAGTGTTTCCAACTTTTTTAATAGTTGATTTACCTCATCCTTGATTTGATCTTCCTGTGCTTCAGAATCGTTGGAGCTTGCCGTTTTATTGGTCTCTATTAGCTTGTCCAACTGATCTTTTTTCTCTTCCAGCTCTTTTAATCTTTCGGGGAAATTTCCACCGATTTCTTTTGCTTTCTGACCAAGTTGGCTGATAATACTCGTAGTTTTCTGGATAGCATCATCAAATTTACCATCATCATAGTTGGTTTTGGCTTTCTTAAAAAGCGTAACCAAAGAACTACCAACATCCTTTACTCCGTCTGTGATGTTTTTATTTAATTCTCTATCTTCATCAGTTCCATAAAAGTGATTATACCCCATAAAAAGAACTGCGGCAAATATAGCTAGTGAAATTATCCTTCTCATTTTGACAACTGTTTGTTTAATAATAATTAGAACGTGTTTACAAACGTACAAGTATGTTCTAATTCAAAGATAGCTCAAAAAAACAGAAAACCGAAGTCCCTGAGGACTTCGGTTGAAAAACAAATGAACCCACAAAATAGTATCTTTAAACATGTTCTTATCTTCTAAAGCTTATCATACTGGTCTAAATCCAGCGTCTCAATAAGCTTAATCAATTTTTTCCCGTATTGACTGCCTGTTGCATAACCAGCTTCCTGCAAACCCATTGCCCAGCCTTTATAGTCAGTTTTTTCAAGCTTATATAACTTGCGGTAGCGTTTACTTTTTGCCAGTAAAAGACTATGCGCTCTGTAGCTCTCCCAGTCTGTTTCAAATTTGCGAAAGAAGTCTTTATGGTCATCATCGTGATAATTACTGCAATGCCCTTTTTGGCATTTGCTGGAAAAACATTTGATACCAAAATGATTACGATTCTCATCCGCTAAACGACTGGTTCCTGCATTACTTTCCAGAATACCTTGAGCCAATGTAATACTGGCAGGAATACCGTATTTTTTCATTTCACTTACCGCAACACCTTTGAAACGCTTGATATATGCATGGCAGTCTTTGCGTTTTTTCTTTACCTTCTTACTCGGTGCAGCCACTTTATCTTCCTGATAGATTTCTAATGGATTAAGAAATAATTCTTCTTTGTCTGCTGCTTGGATAACAGACGTTTCTTTTGCAGGAGCAGGAGCATCTTTAACAGAAATAGCAAGGGCATCTGACCAGTGCTTTTCCTTGACTTCCTCCTCCGAAAACTTATTGCCCATAAGAGCAGGGACAGCTGGCGGCATATACTTTTGAGCATTAGATACCTGATTTGGCTGACCTCGACCAAATTCTATACTTCTATCTCCACCTAACAAAATATAGGCAAAAACCATTAAGAAAATAATCTTGAAAAAGGTGTTGTAAGACATGCGCAATTCAAAATTGTTATTGGGGCTAATAACTGTGCTGTCTATCAATTGCAGTGCTTTCTGACTGTAATCCCAAGTGTAAGTTGTCCTGTTGTTCATAAATAACTTTTTTTGAATTGATAACGCAAATATAAAACTATTTGTTTCAAAAAAGCAAGCAATAAATTCAAATAGTTTTATTTGTCTTAAACAGACGTCTTAGTTGTCTGTATTTAACTTATTCACTATTAGTTTTTTATGATAAATTAAATTTTTTGTTTCATTTTTAAAAAATAACTTATGAGGTACAAATAAAAAGCCTGACAGTAGATCTGTCAGGCTCAAACTTTTAGTTATTTATAGCAGTTTTCAGAAAAATCTCAATAAAATATTCAAAGACATAAAAGCCATCAAGGCAAGCGCCATGATGCGTACAAGACGGTTATTATCACGAATAAATTCATCCTGATGCTTTTTACCAGCATTACTTTTAGGCTGAATAATGCCGGAAGAATAGAGATAGAGATAGGTCGCAAAGATCAGTACGCCCAGTTCTATTAGAAATCCTATGTCAAATGTATCACTCATTACAGAACTTTGTATTAGGGTAACAAGTCTATTATCCAACTACAATATTAACCATACGACCAGGGACGATGATGACTTTACGAACTGTTTTACCATCTGTCCATTTTTGTACTTCTTCCATTGCCAAAGCAATTTTCTCAATTTCATCTTTGGATGCATCTGTAGCAAAAGAAGCTTCAGCACGTTTCTTACCATTGATACAAACCGGATAAGTCACTGAGTCTTCCTTCAAATAGCTTTCATCAAAATCCGGGAATTGCGAGGTGACAACTGAGCCTTCATTGCCCAATCTCGCCCATATTTCTTCACAAAGATGCGGAGCAAATGGTGCTAAAGTAATTGTCAAAGGTTCCAAAATAGCCTTTTTATTACAATTCAATTTCTTCAAATCATTGACAGCTACCATGAAGGCACTGACACAGGTGTTGAAAGAAAAACGCTCTATATCTTCCGTACATTT
>JAHDFX010000092.1:8386-22921 GCA_020627965.1 Saprospiraceae bacterium
CTCTGTCACTGTGAATGTTTCGCCTTTAAAGAATAAGCTCCAGAAATTACGTAAAAACTTTGAAACCCCACTAATACCCTGTGTATCCCAAGGCTTTGCAGTCATAATAGGACCCAAAAACATTTCGTACATACGGAAACAGTCTGTACCATATTGCCCTATTAACTGATCTGGATTGACGACATTATACTTCGATTTGGACATTTTCTCCACCATATTGCCACAAAAATACTTGCCTTCGGGGTTCGTGACGAAAACAGCATTTTTATTGCTCGGACGCCAGGCTTTGAAAGCCTCCGTATCCAGATAATCATTATGAACTATATTGACATCAACATGCAAAGCAGTAACCAATTTCTCAAGGTTATGCTGTTTGACATAGTCTAAAGACAAAAATAACGGTGTTGGCTCAAATTCATCTAAATGTGAATTGTCTACATCGCCTTCCATAGCACGATGAATCCGCTTTACCAACACATCAAAATTATTATAGTAATGACCAATTTCCTGAGTAGAAATAACTAATAGTTTCCAGCCTTCAGCATCATATTTCGGCTTCATTTCCTTAATGTAGCGTCTCAAGTCAGCACTTGATTTGATCTCAATAGCCAACTTACTTTCTGGCATGGCAAAATCAGCATAATTCCCCGCAACCGGATATTCATGCTGCAATTGCATCTTATAAGTCTCCGATAATTTCTTCCTGAAAAACTCCTCGGCAAAAGCTTCATTTGCACGATAAACGAAATTGGAACGCCCCTGTATCATACCTTGATTAACCAATTTCTTAAAAGGTTCCTGTGTAGGTACTTTTCCTATATCAAATAAGAATTTATGCCAGAAACGGGCATACATCAAATGCGCCACAGCATGCTCAGAACCACCAATATACAAATCGACATCCTGCCAGTAATTTACGGCTTCCTGACTGGCAAAAGCATCATCATTATGCGGATCCATGTAGCGTAAGAAATACCAGGAAGAACCTGCAACAGCAGGCATAGTATCTGTTTCACGAGTATAACCCGACTTACAATTCATCCAGTCGTCCAGGCGAGACAAAGGGGATCTTCCGCCTTTACCCGGCTTAAAATCATCTGTATCGGGCAATTTTAAAGGCAATTCTTCCAAAGGCAGGGTTTCTGCGATGCCTTCTTCATTATAAATAACAGGAAAAGGTTCACCCCAATAACGCTGACGACTAAAACCAGCATCACGTAATTTGTAATTGACCTTCGCCGTACCAATACCCATTTGTTCTACCCGACTACACACCTCCGTTATGGCAGCTTTCACTTCCATGCCATTGATAAAATCAGAATTAATCATTTTGCCGATTTTATCACTCAAAGTTGCGCCCGGATAATCCGTTTTGTCCACTACATCAATAATCTCCAAACCAAATTTTGTGGCGAAAGCCTGATCACGCTCATCATCACTTGGCACAGCCATGATAGCCCCCGTTCCGTAGCCGATTAAAACATACTCAGCAATCCAGACAGGTATTTTTTTATTGGTAAATGGATTAATAGCATAAGCGCCCGTAAAAGCACCCGTCACCTGCTTATCCGCCATTCTTTCTATTTCAGAACGGGATTTTACATACTTTAAATACTCGTCAATCTCGGTTTGTTGTCCATCAGTAGTTAATGTCTCTACCAAAGGATGCTCAGGCGCTAAAACCATATAAGTGGCGCCAAAGATCGTATCAGGACGGGTCGTATAAATCTCTATTTTTTCATTGGAGTCTGCCACATCAAAAAACATCTGTGCTCCCTCAGAACGCCCAATCCAGTTTTGCTGTATAGACTTCAAAGAAGTAGACCAGTCAATAGTTTCCAAGCCATTCAATAAGCGCTCCGCATAAGCCGTAATACGCAAATTCCACTGCGGCATAGCCTTCTTCACCACGGGATGTCCACCTCGCTCAGATATACCATCTTTCACCTGGTCATTTGCCAATACAGTCCCCAATTCCTCACACCAGTTCACATAGCCAATCTCACGATAAGCCAGGCGATAATTCATCAAAACATCTGTTTGCTCTGCCTCCGACATCGCCTTCCAGCCCGCCGCATCAAAAACATCCGTCTGAGTAGTAGCAGCCTTTACATGGGCATTTCCTTCTTTTTCAAAAATGGCTACCAAGTCTGAAATAGATCGAGCCTTATCTGCTGCAAAGTCATAATAATGATGGAACAATTGCGTAAATATCCACTGTGTCCATTTATAATAATGCGGATCACAAGTCTTCACCTGGCGACTCCAGTCGAAGCTAAAACCCAAACTGCTCAACTGCTCAATATACCGCTTGATATTATCATCCGTAGACACAGCAGGATGGATGCCCGTACTCAAAGCATATTCTTCCGCCGGCAAACCAAAAGCATCAAAGCCCATAGGATGCAGGACATTAAAGCCTTTTAATCGCTTATATCTGGAAAAAATATCAGAAGCAATATAACCCAGCGGATGCCCCACATGCAAGCCTGCACCTGAAGGATAGGGGAACATATCCAGTACATAATACTTGGGCTTATCGCTATCATTCGACACTTTATAAGTGCCATTTTCTTTCCAGTGTTTCTGCCATTTCTGCTCTATATCGCGCGGCGTGTAATCCATATCTTTTTATTAGTTGCATGAGACATCTCGAATTTTAAAAGTCGTAAAGAAATGTCCATAGTCCATGGTCGATAGTCCATAGTTTGAATTAAAAAGTACTCCAGTTTGTCAAATTACACATGCATTTTGCAGTGCAAAATGAAAAACAAGATGGCATTAAGACTAAAAAGCAGCTATCGACTATGGACTATTGACCACTTATAATTTCTATTTTGACCAAAATTCGGGATGATTCATGTTTGTTTATTGGGCAATCGCAAATCGCCCATAATATTAAGATGCGAAAATACATAAAATGTACCTGTCGGAAAATATTTTTCAAAGAACGTTTTTTATTCTTGTAAAGTTCATCGTGTTTTTGAGCTTCGCTGTTATTGGAAATCCCGAAAAGCAAGCATCATGCCGATCAGATACAAAAATAGTTTCGATAGACTCGGGGGCTTCCTAAGCTTTACTTAGCTACGAGGAAGAAAAAACTCAAAAAGCAAGCGTCATGCCGGACTTGATCCGGTATCTCATTGAGGTTTAGCAAGATGCTAATTCAATAGCTACAAGATAAAACTTTAGTCAGACTTGTGGGCTATCAAATTGTGCTGGATAAGTATTAAGTCGGGCTTCGATGTTGAAAACTACTGATTAAAACCCCAAAAAGAGAATGTCATTCTGAACTTGATTCAGAATCTGCTTGAGGTTTAGCATAATTGTTAGTCAGGAAATTGCGTCTAAAATCGCTTTTCATCACCTACGAGATACCGGGTCGAGCCCGACATGACGCTTGCTCTTTTGGGTTTTCATTTATATGGCACAGCTCGCCAAAAGGCAGCAGTACAGAGAAAATTCCCTATCTTTACAGCATGAATCGCTTAGCCAGAACCGTCGCCAAACTCGATAAATACCCAAAATCTGTTCTTTCTTATGCCATCGGCAGGGTAGTGCCATTAGTCGGCACAGCCGGTATCCGATTTGAAGAAATGACCAGTAAAAAAGTCGTTGTTAGTATAAAAAATCGTCGTAAAGCCCGTAACCATATCGGGCAAATTCATGCAGCCGCTATGGTTTTATTGGCAGAAACAGCCACAGGCATGGTCGTCGGCATGAATATACCAGACGACAAAATCCCACTCATAAAATCACTGAAGACTGACTTTGTCCGTCGGTCACAGGGCGCTATGCGAGCAGAAGCCTGGCTCGAAGAAGAGCAAATACAACAAATCCTGACAGAAGAAAAAGGAGAAGTCCTCGTCAAAGTAAAAGTGACTGATGAGAGTGGTGAAACACCCATTGAATGTGAAATGCTCTGGGCTTGGATACCGAAGAAGCGGAAGTAGTTTAATTACGAATTACGAATTCACGAGTTCACGAAAATATCTCTCAGTAGCTAGATTGCCGGTAGAATCTCTTTTCTCTCAGTGCCGATAATTGTCGGTACGGTCTCTCCTCTACTCACAGTCCCCTCAACAAGCGAAAACAAAGCTTATTCACCTCTGCACTTTGCTTAGAAAAAGGAGAAATATTAGACAAAACTATACTGCCTTTTTGCTTAGACTTATCAAAACACACACAGGTAGTAAAACCGCCAGTACCGCCAGTGTGCGCCCAGACGGTGCTACTATTTAATCTTCTGTAATGCCAGCCTAGACCTACGCCACTTTCATCGTTGATATTGACGGTAGAGACGTGGTTGGTAGCATGAAAACTATCATCTTTTAGTTGTAGCTGAATGTACTTTGCCATGTCCCTGGCATTGGATTTTAAACCACCTGCGGCTTCGTGGATATTGAGGTTCCAGGCTGGAGTTGGCTCGCCTCCTGTATTCAAACCCTGCACAAATTCCTGCTTTGAATTACTGACATCCATCCTTGTGTCAAACATATCATTCGGCTGACAAATAATTTCCTGCACCATTTCATCATAAGAATTATTCATTTTCAGGGTCAGAATATGCCCTAATAGAGCCATGCCCAGATTGGAGTATGCATAAGTTTTGCCTGGCTCTGTTTTGATCTTCATTTTCTTTTCTAAATACTCATAAAGCTCCGTTTTGCCGTAAGGCTCATAAGGATTTTTTAAATGCCAGAAAGGATTTAAGTTGGTTGGCAGACGGGGGAGTCCTGAGGTGTGATTGGCTAAGTGTTTTAGGGTGATTTCTTTCCCATTGAGCTTAGATTGATTTAATTGAACAGGTAATAAGTCTTTAATCGGTGTGTCGAGCTGTATATTGCCTTGAGCTACATAGTAGGAGAGGAGTGCAGTTGTAAAAGTCTTTGAAATAGAGCCAATTTCAAACAATTTATCAGTATTATTTACAAACTTTAAGGTGTCGGCTTCACGTTGTAAACCTGTAAAATTTACCTGTCCATCCTTGAGTAGTGCGATGGATAACTGAGCACCATTTGGTGCGCCCTGAAGTACTGCTTGAATCGTGTCTAGCTGAGACGGGCTTAATTGGGCATTATTGGACTTAATGCCGGATGCCTTTTCAATTTTTGGTGTACAACCGTAAATTAGAATTGATAAAAATAGAAAATGTAGAATATATCTCATGTAAATACCTGATTATGATTGTAAATTTGCCTAAGAATAAAATCAATCATATAACTTTACTGATAAACATTTTATGAAAATCAAGATACTTACTTTATTGTTGTTACCATCTATTTCTTGGATGATTTCTTCCTGTACACCGACCAATGAGCGTATTCAGCAAGAACTGGTAAAAGAAGTGATGGTCATCCATGACGATGTAATGCCAAAAATGGATGATATTTATCGCACGCAAAGGGAATTGAGAGCGCTGAAGCCTTCGGCATCGAATCAAGAGGATACGACAGCAATTAATGGTCATATTCAGACATTGGAAGATGCAGGTGAAGGCATGATGAGCTGGATGGCAGAACTTAATTTGCCTGCGACAAATGATACCCGTTCACATGAAGAGATTATGACCTATCTTAATAAGGAAAAAGAAAACATCACAAAAGTGAGAGATGATATGCTCAATAGCATACAAGAAGGTAAAACATTTCTGGAAAATATGAAGAAATAAGCCATGAGTAACACGCCTGATCTACGCCCATGCGGAAATTGTCATAAAGATATTCCTGTAGGTACTACTTACTGTCAGCATTGTGGACAGAAGAATACAGATGGACGGATAAGTATTGTGACTTTCTTTAGTGTTTTTTTCAGCACAGTATTCAATCTGGAATCCAAGTTCTTTCAGACGATGAAAGACATCTTTATTCCGGGCAAACTGACGACAGAGTATTTTAAAGGCAAGAGGAAACGTTACTTTCATCCAGTCCGACTTTTTATCGTATCGGCGTTGCTACTGGTCGCGGCTATTAGCTGGCATACGAATACCGAGATAGGCATTGGTAATGTGATTAAGAAAAAGGCCATAAAAGAATTACATCACAAAGAACTGTTTGCTGATTTGGATAGCGTAACTCATGTAACCCTTCAGAAATTTCCTGATGAAGACAGGTTGCCTGAAGTTTTTGATAGTGTGAAAGCATCACTTCGTAGTCGTTATAAACTTAATTTAGATTCTGTAGATATTAGTCGCTACATCACTATTGGATTTTTTGGAGAAGATTTTAACAATAAAGATATTGCCACGGAGGATTTTGTTCATCTTACACCGGAAGAGATAGCGGATAAGTATGGAGTAGAAGGTTTGTACAATCGTTTGTTCTTCAAACAAAAAATAAAATTGCTTAAGGATCAGGGGAGTTTTGTGACCTTTTTATTGGGAAATGCACTTTGGGTAATTCTGGCGATGATGCCTTTCCTGGCTTTGGTGCTTAAATTGCTTTATATCCGACATGGATATTATTATGTAGAGCATCTGATCTTTTCCTTTCATGCCCATTCGTTTGCTTTTGTTGTCCTCATATTATCGACAATACTGAATGCCTGGCTGGATACAAGCATCGTAACTTTGATCGTTATTCTGTGGCTGTTTTTTTATCTATATAAAGCCATGAGAAGGGTATATATGCAGGGAAGAGTTAAAACTTTTGTTAAACTACTTGTTGTCAATGCCATATATTTCGTTCTTTTTATTTTATTTGTTCTCGGTGGTCTGATGTTGGGAATAGCCCTTTTTTAAAAACTGATTATGTCAAAGAAAATTCTCCATTTAAATGATGATTATGTACTGGACAGAGATTTCTCTGTAGCTGGATTATTGGATTTTCTGGAAGAGATAGCTTCAGAATTATTTGGAGCAGAAGAATCGCTCTATATGGTGTCCATTACTACACGGGATGATGATTATTTTCATCATTTGACCTTTAGTGAACTGGAGCGTTACTGTATTATTTTTAAACATGTAATGACGAGTATTACCCTGAAAGAGACAAAACCACAACACCCTTTTTCAGAACGTTACATTGGAGTATACATAGATGTTGGAAAAGAAAATAAAGAACTGACTTTTACTATTAAAACGGCTTCAAAAGAAGAATGTGCAAAGATAGAAAAGCAGGTAGAAGGATTGTTGAAAGAGCAGCTTAGGGCAGCCAGAAAGCGATCAAAATTTTCCGACTCGAAATCATTTTTATTTGATACACCAAAAATATATGAGGAATTAAAGACTGTTGTAAAAGAGTTGTCGGAGTGGTATATGGAAAGTACGCCTTTTCGTTTCGATATATATTCACAATACGGAGAATTACTGACTCTGGAAGCTGAAGAAATGGATAGGTTCTGGGATGGGTTTGCACCCGGAGAATATAAAATGCTGACTATCCGTAAGCGTGATAAGTACAACAGTGGATTTGAATTGTTTTTATATTTCAATGATGAGCTACCAGGATTTGCCTATTATAGTGTGCAAACAGATACAGCCAGTTCAGGCAAACAGCTCAAAGATCTGCTAAACAGGTTGTTTAATCTGAGTACAGACCAGCAAAGAAGCCTCAAATCTGCTTTGGCGAGATCATCTGCAAATATCGGTACTTTTAAGATCAATCCGAGATTGGAGCCCGGGCAACTGGTCGATTTTATGGAAATGATTAGTGAAAATTTCCTAAAAGGGGAGCAGCCGGATTTGTCTTACCTCAATGCGGATAACTCCTGCTATACACACGATAAAGTCAGTTTTATTCAAATATTCCGCCTTTTCGAGAATAGTGGAGCAGGTAATGTTTATTTAACAAAAAAAGCCAATAAAAAGAAAGGCTATCAGTTATTGTTAAATTGTTATGGCACCCATAAGATGGGTTTTTATCGAATCGACCTTGGACATCCCGCAGATAATGAAGTAATGCATGATTTGCTGATTAAATCTATGGGCGTTCATAAAAAAGAGACAAAACCAGGGCAGAAGTCGGGAATTCGACCACAGTTGCAAGGGGCTTTTTTCTTCCCTGTTGCCACCAATCCCGATGCGTTTATTCGCTTTTTAGAAAAATTATCCAAATTCGCTTTTCCTGAAGATTTTATGGTCTTGCGTCTGACTTGCTCCAGCGGAAAAAAACATCTCTACCATGACGAAGACTACACTGAATTGAAAAATAAAATTAAGGAAGACCGACATAGCCTGATCTATATTAGCAAAAAAACAAAGCAAGGAGTCGGTTTTAGTTTGAACCTGCAATTCAAAGATAATGATGCAGACACACCAAATGGCTATTATTCCATTATAGGCAATAATGACAAAGAGAATATTAAGATCAGAAAATTTGTTTTGGATAATCTACGTAGAACCGCTGAAAAACCAGAAGAGATTACAGATAATAGAACCGAAGATGCAGCAGCCGTAAAACTAGCCCAAACACCTTATTCAATATTTTCGCAGCAGGATTTTAAAACTCAGCAGTACGGTTACATACGTATAAATGAGAATAATAAAACTTTAAGGCAGGTACTGACTTCATGCATTGAAGCAGCGGGACTTACCTGCGTACATAGTGATGGACTGGAAGGCTTCAAAGTGTTGGATAATATTTGGAAATATATCAATGAAGCAAAACTGGTTATTATTGATATTAGCGGACAGAATCGCTCGGCTTTTTATGAGCTGGGTATAGCACATACCCTGGGCAAACAAGTTATTTTATTGGTTCAAAATCCCAAAGAACTACCTTTCGATTTTAAACCTTTTAAACACATTATTTATGAGGCGGATAAGGCTGGCTTAATGCGCATGCAGGCAGAGTTAGAAGCTTACCTGGAAGAGTAAGGTCGATGAATTATAAAACATGAGTCATGCGAATCACTAGTTGAAATAGTCTCAATAGTAGGTCAATAGTCGATGGTCCATAGTCGATAGCTGTTTTTTAGCCTTAAAGTTGTTTAGCTTTTCATTTTGCCTTGCAAAATGCGTGTATAAGCTGGTAAATTGATGTATTTTCTATTCCAACCATTCCCGATAACTATGCGGGAATTGACCATCGACTATGGACATTTTTTACGACCTTTAAATTCGGGATGTCTCATGTTTTATTACTTCCAAAATTTGAGATGGCTTATTACTGCGACTGATTATTTCTTCTCTACGACCTTTATCAAGGTACCTGTAGTCAGGCGATCTGTCTGTTTCATCCCATTCAGTATAGCCAATTCTTCATAGCGGGTAGGTGCCATTTTAAAATCAGCCAAAGCCTGTTTTAAAGTACAATTTTTCGGAACAGTCTTAATCGAAATACGCTCAGGCTTAACATTAATCTTAGAAGGATCAGTCAGTTTATTAAAGCCTTCCATTGTATTTTGGAAAAGGCTGAAATAGCGATCAAAATCCTGCTGCGCAGATAAACCATGCATAACATAAAGATTGTTGCCATATTGAATAAAGTAAGATAAAATACGTGGACCTTGCTGTTGTTGCCCTTGTTGATCTTGTGCTACCTGGTCGGAAACCATAACATAAGCATTCAAGCCATTTACTTTTTTATCGCTTTGTTCTATTACTTTTAGCTGTGCCTGTTGAACCAATTCCTGAGCTGCTGCTCTGGGAGAAGTTCCTTGACCTAGTTGAAAAAGAATAGCAGCTTTGCCATTAGGTTCTGCAATTTGTACCTGAGCAGGCGAGTTGGCTACTTTCCAGTTCGTTGGTGTAGGAAATTGGAATTTTAATCCAGGATGATAGAATACATTATTATCAACATAACCCTGTCGAGGGTCTTCACCATACACCAAGCCGTCGATCATACGCAGGTATTGGTTACGATTGATTTTATAATCAGTTTTTCCAGTCTTTTGCTGCCATGAACTAGCCATTTCGCCTACTTTTGTGAAGCGATCGTGAGGGTGTGGGTGTGTAGAAAGGAAAGTCGGAATATCATGTCCGCTTTTAGCACTTAGTCGATCCAGTGTACTGAAAAAGCCTGCCATTTCTTTGGCATCATAACCAATACGAGTAGAATACTCTACACCTAGTTTATCAGATTGACTTTCATCATCACGACCAAATTTCAGGAAAAGCATTTGTAGCCCCTGTTGGGCAGTACCTGCAAATTGAGCGAATTTTTCACCACCAGCTACCAGTCCTGCCACTAATCCTATCTGTGCAAAAGTTGCCTTCGTTTGTTGCTGGGCAGAGTGACGGGCAGTAACATGACCAATCTCATGCCCCAACACACCAGCAAATTCTGCTTCATTATTGAAGTGCGCCATGATACCTCTGGTGAAGTAAATGTATCCACCCGGAACAGCAAATGCATTGACTACAGGGGAGTCCATGATCTTAAACTGGTAATTTAAATCAGGTCGGTGAGAGATACGTCCCATTTGCTTTCCTTTATCATTGATAAAAGCCTGAAGTTTAGCATCTTTATATACACCATAAGCTGCTGATATCTGTGGGTCATATTGTTTTCCAAGCGCCAATTCCTGGGCTTTGGACATTAACATGACTTCCTTTTTGCCCGTAACAGGGTTTCTTGAACAGCCATTGAAAGTCATTATAACGGCTGCAATTAAGGCTATTTTAATTCCGAAATATTTCATAATAGAGTAGTTTATTAACAATACTTTCGTATTGGTTTTAGTTTAAATGTTTTTCAAGTTATATATAATGTGACGTTAGGGTATTTGAAAAGTAATGAAAAACGGGATGTCTACTATTTTTGGAAAAAAATATTTAATATATCCAAAAACCAATACGAAGTATTGTCAAATATATAGATATTCGTCGTCAAAATTAAAGAAAATGAATATACTTATTATAGGGGGAGGAAATATGGGGCTTACTTATGCCAGAAGTTTCCTTGAAGCGCATGTCATGAAACAGGAAGACCTCATGATTCTGGAAAAATCAGAGGAACGTGCTGCAATTTTAGCAACACAAAACGTAGGAACAGTTTACGGTTCGCCTGCCGATTGTCTGGAAAAAGCAGATTTGATTGTACTGGCAGTAAAACCTCAGGATATAACTTCCCTGTTTCCGGTTGTCAAGCCTTATATAGATGACCAGCAGGTGTTTTTGTCTATTATGGCAGGTGTGCGTATGGAGTATATTCGTGAAGAATTGGGTGTAACCAAGATTATCCGTGCAATGCCTAACCTGCCTGCTCAGATAGGGATGGGAATGACAGCCTTCACTTCTTCAGATGAAGTAACCCGTATTGAGTTGGTTACTGTACAAAATTTGCTCAATACAACAGGAAAAGCCATATATTTGGATACAGAAGAATTGATTGATGCTGCAACGGCGATCTCTGGTAGTGGTCCAGCTTATGTCTACTATTATATGAACGCTATGATTGAATCAGCCAAAACACTGGGCTTTACAGAATCACAGGCAGAATTGCTGGTCGGACAAACTTTCATGGGCTCAGTGCATTTGGAAAACAGAAATGCCCTGACTTGCAAGGAATGGATTGCTAAAGTAGCTTCTAAAGGTGGCACAACCGAAGCCGCTATCAGAGTATTTAATGAAGAAGATGTACACGATAAGATCATAAAAGGACTTAGTGCTGCCCATCAGAGAGCTGTGGAATTAGGTAAAGGTGGGTAATAATTATAAATTATGCTAAATATACCAGACAGTAAATATCCCCGAATTGTTATTGTGGGAGCAGGTTTTGCAGGCTTAAATCTTGCCAAAAAGATATGCAGAAAAGACTTTCAGGTTGTTCTGTTGGATAAAAATAATTATCACCAGTTTCAGCCGCTTTTCTATCAGGTGGCTATGGCTGGTCTGGAACCAAGTTCTATTATTTTTCCCTTACGGAAAATATTTCAACACAAAAAGAATGTCCATATTCGTATTGCTGATGTACAGGATATTGATCATCAAAATAGACGAATAGATACCGATCATGGCGAAATTTATTATGACAAACTGGTCATAGCAACAGGTGCCAGTACCAATTATTTCGGCAATAAAATACTGGAGGAAAATACCTACGGACTCAAGTCGCTGAATCAATCACTTTCACTGAGAAATGCTATTTTGACAGACCTCGAACAGGCATTAATGACGCAAGATTACGATGAACGACAAGGTTTTATAGATATTGTCATTGTAGGTGGCGGGCCTACAGGGGTAGAGTTAGCGGGTGCCTTAGCAGAAATGAAGAAATATATTTTACCCAAAGATTATGGTGAACTTGATAGAAGAGAAGTAGATATTTATCTAGTACAAAGCGGAGAACGACTATTGCCGGGCATGAGCGAGAAAGCAGGGAAAGCAGCCGAGGAGTTTTTAAAAAAATTAGGTGTTCATGTTTTATTAGGCAAACGGGTTAGCGATTATAAAGATGGCTTTGTTATAACAAAAGATGGAGATAAAATACGTGCCAACAAGGTGATATGGGCGGCAGGTGTAAAAGGTAATACTATACCAGGAGTTCCAGAATCTTCTTGCCTTAGAAATTCAAGAATACGGGTTGATGAATACAATGAAGTGTTGAATATGCCGAATGTCTATGCTATTGGTGATGTTGCCTGTATGCAATCAGAGGAATTACCTTATGGGCATCCTCAGGTAGCTCAAGTGGCCATCCAGCAAGGCAGTCATCTGGCAAAGAATTTAATAAAAAACACACGAAAACCTTTCAAGTACAAGGATTATGGTTCAATGGCTACCATTGGTAGAAACAAAGCAGTGGCTGACCTGAAAAGCTTTAAGATGCAAGGTTTTTTTGCCTGGGTATTGTGGTTGTTTGTTCATTTACGCTCCCTGATTGGTTTTAGAAATAAGGTCGTTGTTTTATTCAATTGGATGTGGAACTATATTACTTACGATCAGTCTTTAAGGGTAATTATAAAGCCAGAAAAAAAATCAAAAGTCAGTTAATATGTCTTTTCTAGCCATTTATATCACTAATCCATCAAAAGAAACTGCTCAAAGCGTAGCGGATGAATTAATTGGGCAAAAACTGGTTGCTTGTGCCAATATTTTTCCTATAGAAAGCATGTATTGGTGGAAAGGCAACATTGAAAAAGAAGGTGAATATGTTGCGCTGGTGAAAACCAGAATAGAATTGTGGCAGGCTGTGTGTGCTAGAGTAGAGGAAGTACATCCTTACGATACACCATGTATCATGAAATGGGAAGTAGAGGCAAATAATAAATACGAAACCTGGATTCGGGAGAGTACTCGTACAATAACCGAATAAGAGACTTGATTAGTCTGCAATTCATTTCTTTATCCATAATTTTAACTTTATCTTGTTAACTTATTAATAACGCTATATATAATATCATATCTATATGAAAAAAAGTTTGACTAACCTGTTTGCAGATGCTTCTGAGCGTGATAAGCGCAGTGCTGGCATGATTATCAATGCCATAGAAAATAATAATATAGACGGTTTTGATTATCTTGAATTCAAACAATCTATAGAAAAATTAGCTGAAATGGGGATGGATGAAGCCACTCGTTATAAGTCGGCTTTTGTTACTGCATCTACACTCGGATTAACTCGTGATAAACTCCTGAAAACAGCCAGTTTTTACAGAGGAATTGTTGTTAAGGAAAAAAGCAAGTTTGAAAAGGCTATGCAACAACGCATGACCACAGGCGTGAAGGATTTAGAGGGGAATGTAGGCAAATTGGAGAAAGCTATTTCAGACAGAAAGGAACGCATAGCCAAATTGCAGGCAGAAGTAGAAAAATATGAAGCCAAGTTGGAGCAAACCAAAGACGAGATCGAGAATATGAGTGAGAAAGTAGCGGAGGCAAAAGCTGGTTTTGAAAGAGCTTATGAAGTTATCCTTGAGCAGATTGATGAAGATGTCAGTAATATAGAGACGTACATTTCTTAGATTTAATACTTGCAAGAAGGAAGAACCTTTATAAAATTCTTTCTTCTTGCAATATCTAGTAAAGCTAAAAAAATAAGGTTTCGATTACTTCTGTTGTACGCCTTTATACATGGTTTTTACCTCATCTAAAGTAAAATCACCGCCAAAATTGCGACGGAAAAAATAAGCGGTTTTATTTTTTTTATGAACATAGCGAAAATCATAATTTTGAGTAGTTCCTTCGTTCGTTTCAAAAATAAATCCGTTTTCATCTTCTTGAATAATCTTAGAAAATAACTCAAAACCCTCCACAGAAGCTTTCTCTTTATTCGCTAACACAGAAGCATTATCACTAACTTCACTAGCCACGGAAACAATTATATCATATTGTCCATCTTTGACCGTAATCTCTTTGCGCAGCCCCATATCTGTACTGCTGACTTCAGCCGTTTCAGGAGCTTTAATGCTGATGTTTGCACCATGTCTTTGCAAATCAAGTGATGTAAGGTTGTCTGAATTACAGGCTGAAAGCATTATAATACTCAGCACCAGAATAGAAATATAGTTCTTCATTTTTTTTAATAAATTTTGAACAAAGGTAAGTAAAAAGAAAAATGATATAAAACAATACTCCGTATTGGTTTTTGCTTTTATCGGTCAAATGTAAATCGACATAAAGCTCATACATCCAGTATATTGACAATCAGGATA
>JAHDFX010000361.1 GCA_020627965.1 Saprospiraceae bacterium
AAGAGCAATGTTGGTGCACAGAAGAGTAAGGTTGCTGTCCGGAAGAGCAAAGTTGGTGCTTAGAAGAGCAAAGTTGCTGCTCAGAAGAGCAATGTTGGTGCACAGAAGAGTAAGGTTGCTGTCCGGAAGAGCAAAGTTGGTGCTTAGAAGAGCAAAGTTGCTGCTCAGAAGAGCAATGTTGGTGCACAGAAGAGTAAGGTTGCTGTCCGGAAGAGCAAAGTTGCTGCCCAAAAGAGCAAAGTTGGTGCACAGAAGAGCAAAGTTTATTTACTGAAACATTAGACATGAAATTTGAACACAAGGCGAAACTGTTTTTATTATTATTGCTGGTATTGGTACCTGTTTTCCAGTTGCCGGCAGTAATGGATATTGCGCTGGTTCCCCGTTTTATCTGTCTGACAGTTGTTCTGACTGTGGGGCTTTTTCTGTGTTACAAAGACTTACCCAAAACAAAATACCTGACGATACTGGATGGCGCGTTTTTATTATATTTTTTACTCTCATTGCTTTCCTGTATTTGGGCACATAATACAGCAAATGCCCTCTTTGAAGCCCAAAAAGTATTTGCTGTTTTTATGACCTTTCTGGCGCTCCGATTCTTGTGGTTGAAAAGCGAAGGTCGTATGATTCCCTTTGCCCTGTGCTGTAATATATTGCTTACGGTCATCGTCATTATTGGCACCATTATGCAAATGGATTTACTGGGTGGACAGAGTATTCGGCATCAGCTTTTCTATATGGCTCAAAAGGTTTTTCGTGAACTGACCGGCTTCTCCGCACAAAAGAACCTACTGAGTTCTTTTCTGTATTTGACGCTTGTCATCAATGCGCTGGCTTTGACCGTTTTTACCTTAAAAAAATGGCGTATTGGACTGGGAATGTTGATCTTGTTCCAGGTCTATTTACTCTTACTTTTCCAGACTCGTTCAGTATATATTGCAGGACTTATTTCGTTTGTCGTTTTCCTGATAGGCTTACAATTGATAAGCCGTTTTTTCAATTATAAAAGACTGCTCATAGCAGGAGGCGGAGTATTATTGATACTGGCTTTATTGTGGGCCAGACTAAATTTAGTAGACGATGATTTTGATGTGTATTTGCAAAAAATGAATATTGCGTCTTATCTGGAATCTGGCTCTGCACAAGAGCGAATCCAGGTCTGGCAAAAAACCGGACAAATGATTCGGGAATACCCAATGACGGGAGTAGGTGCAGGAAATTGGGCGGTCTTTTTTCCAAAATATGGTCTGGAAAATACTGAGGCGGCAGAAAAAGCAATTTTCTTTCAACGCCCTCACAATGATTTTATCTGGACATTTTCTGAGTTGGGTATATTCGGTTTTCTGACTTATTTAAGCTTGTTTGTGTTAATGTTTTGGTCAGGTATTTATATAATAAGAAAACTTGGAAATCATAAAGTCAGCCTACAAATCTGGATATTGCTTAGTGGCTTGCTGGGTTATATGCTTATTGCCAGTCTTAGCTTTCCAAAGGAAAGACTGGAACATCAGATATGGCTGGTTTTGATATTTAGCCTTATAGCTTATTACTCAAAAGATTACTGGGAAAAGCTTCTAAGAATAAATATATCCAAATTGCAAAACGGACTGCTATTGGCTGTAATACTCAGCGGATTATTGCTTAACCTGATGATAGGCTATCATAGATATAAAGGAGAAAAAGCCATGAAAAATGTATATCAGGCATCTATAAGTACTCAGCAAAAGAAAAAAGATATAAAAACAGCCCGATCATTTTTTTATACCCTCGACCATGTCGGTTTTCCCATTTCCTGGTATGCAGGAACAATAGCAAGAGGAGAAGGCGATGGAGCATCAGCCTTGCAATATTTTGAGGAAGCATATGAAATGAATCCCTACAATTATCAGGTGATCAATGACCTGGCGACCAGCTATGGTGAAAGTGGAAAACCCGAGAAAGCCATCATTTATCTGAAAGAATCTTATGCTATCAACCCCAAAGCACAAACCACTATATTCAATCTTGCCATTTTGCATTATAGAATCAAGGATTATAAAACAGCGATTCAATGGACGGAAAAGCTGGACAATGAATATCCGCAAAAAAGTAAATTACTACAAGAGTTGAGAAGTAAGGAACTGTGAGAAATAACAATACTCCGTATTGGCGCTTGCTTTTATCAGTCAAATCGGAGCAGCAACATTGCTCATTGGAACAGCAACGTTACAAGTAAATAATTATAGGTTTTTTGATTTTTAATTATTGTATAAAAATACTAAGTATTTGGTTTTTAGGTCTTTGTTTGACTGGTGTGTGATTGAAGTGCTATATTTTGATGTGATTTTAGTGGTTTTTAACCCTGATAAACTCCCCTACATTTGTCTCAGATAAAAAATTGTTTAGCGTTTGTTTGGAAAAAGAATTCCAAACAAACTTTTAGCCGGGAGTCGGGGGCAGCTGATAGTATTAGGCTGCTTTAGCTGCCTCCCGATGTGCCGGCTATAAAGCAGCCTACTCTATTTGTAAACCATTAAAAAATAAAAAATGACTACTCATGCACTTTTTAAAACGTATTTAATGATCCTGTTTGCAGGATTACTAATATGTCAAGGCTTATCCATGCAAGCCCAAACCTGTCCTTTTACGGGTAAGAAAGCAATGGATAAAGAGAAGAAAGAAAAGCCTGAAACCACTCAGAAAACAATGGAAATAAAACCTGGTGTCTGCCCTTTTACCGGTCAGAAAACATCGGATACAAAACCTGCTGTATGCCCTATTACTGGTCAGAAAGTAATGGATGCAGAGAAGGAAGAAGAGCCTGCAAACAACCAGAAAACAATGGAAGTAAAACCTGCTGTATGCCCTATTACTGGTCAGAAAGCAACGAATCAGCCTTCCTATCCTTCGGCTAATCAAAAAGTAATGGACACAAAAGCACATTCTTGTAGCTTTATAAAGTCACGAACAGCATCTGACAAAACGACTAAGCGTCAGGTGATGACTTGTGGTACACAATTAGTCTACCGTAGTATAGACGGACAATGTAATAATATTGTAAATGCCGAATGGGGAAGTGCCAGTATTCCGTTGTTCAGAGAAATTCCTGCTGAATATGGTTCTTCCGATCCTTTAAACAGTATCGGTGGTGAAGGGCGTCCAAATCCGAGAAGTATCAGTAATGCGATTTTCCGTCAGGACAGTGCTGTTTTTCCTTCCACTACTTTGAGTTCTTTTGTCTTTAGCTGGGGACAGTTTCTGGATCATGATATTGGAATTTCACCAGAAAGCGAAACAGAAGTTGAAATGATATTACCTACGGGAGAACCTGGTGATCTGATCGTTGTACCCTTTCCTTTTCATCGTTCATTTGTATTTGAAGGAACTGGTGTCACAACACCACGTGCTCAGGAAAATATAGTCACTGCATGGATAGATGGTTCTCAGGTCTATGGATCGGATGTGGTTCGTTCTACCTGGTTGAGGCAAGGTACAGAAGGTAAAATGAAAACCTCTTCCGGTAATTTATTACCCTATAATACCATAGACGGAGAAGCTGGTTCACTCATTGATCCATCGGCTCCTGTTATGGCAACTGCCGGGCTTACAGATGTTTATTTTGTGGCTGGTGATATTAGAGCTAATGAGCAGGCGAGTCTGGTCTCTTTACACACTTTATTTGTCAGAGAACACAATCGTATTTGCGATGAGATCATGGCAAATAATAGTAATCTTGATCCGCTTCTGGATGACCAGAGTATCTATAGTATGGCAAGAAAGCA
>JAHDFX010000362.1 GCA_020627965.1 Saprospiraceae bacterium
GCAATTTGGAAGGATACACGAACCAAAGGTGCGTATATATTTCCTATCCCCTACCGAGGCACCTCAATCTTCTCAAGAATATCATTAATCACATCCCCTACTGTAAAACCTTCCATTTCACGCTCTGGTGTCAGGATGATGCGGTGATTGAGTACTGGTCCGACCACGAAGCGGATGTCGTCTGGAGTAACAAAATCTCTTCCGCTGATGGCGGCTTTGGCTTTGGATGTACGCATGATAGCTAGCGAAGCACGAGGAGATGCGCCGAGGAAGAGGTCGCCATTATTACGAGTATTGTGGATCATCTTGGCGATGTATTCCAGCAATTCCGGTTTGATATGGACTTGCTCGACCAATTCTCTGTGTTCGGCTAATTCACTTGGTTTTAAGGTAGGACTGACATCTGCACTCACTTTACTGCCGAAGTCATCTTTAAATAGATTCAATATCTTGATCTCATCTTCCAGAGAAGGATAAGTCAACAAAACACGGAATAGGAAACGGTCTAACTGTGCTTCTGGAAGCTTATAAGTTCCTTCCTGCTCGATCGGATTCTGTGTAGCCAATACCATGAATGGGAAGTCCATTTTGCGGGTAACGCCATCGACTGTCACCTGCTGTTCTTCCATGACTTCAAAAAGGGCTGCCTGCGTTTTTGCCGGTGCACGGTTGATCTCATCTACCAAAACAATATTAGAGAATATCGGTCCTTTATTGAAGGTAAAATTGGAGTTTTTCATATTGAAAACGGAAGTTCCGACAACATCACTCGGCATTAGATCCGGCGTGAATTGTATTCTGGAAAAGCCAGTATCAATGGTTTTAGCCAATAATTTTGCCGTTAAGGTCTTGGCAATACCTGGCACACCTTCCAGCAGAACATGTCCGCCGGAAAACATAGCGATCAGCAGTAAATCCAGCATTTTTTCCTGCCCGATTACGACTTTGTGAATTTCATCCTTCACACGATCTACTGCATCACTTATTTTGCTGACGTCCAGCGTATTTCGGCTCCATTGTGATACTGGTTGAAAGGAGTATTGTTCTGTATTACCTGATGTTGTTTCAAGCGGATTTTGTTGTTGTTCCTGACCTTCGGAGGGATTTAATTCTTCCATTTTCAATTATTTTGTTCAAGTTGCTAGCAACTTGTAAATGACAAAATTCATCCCGTATTCCGAAAGGTCGATGGTCGATAGTCGATAGTCGATGGTTATTTGAACAACTATCGACCATGGACCATGGACTATCGACCTACTAAATGACTAAAAATTCGGGAT
Organism: Saprospiraceae bacterium; assembly: GCA_020627965.1. Classification (GTDB taxonomy): domain Bacteria; phylum Bacteroidota; class Bacteroidia; order Chitinophagales; family Saprospiraceae; genus JAHDEO01. Next base: position 1,281 of record JAHDFX010000362.1, read on the forward strand.
AGCTCATATTTTCTTACTTACAATTCTTATAAAACTTTTCTAAAGACAGATAAAAACTATTTAAATGACTTTCAGAAACTCTTTCTTCTCTGTTTAAACGGGTATATCGAATAAAAATATCTTCTATCTGTTTCTGAGGAATTTCAGATTTGACAACCAGCCTTTTCATCAGGTCTTCTTCCAATTTATTATTCGCTGTTTTCAGGCGGATGCCATAGCGTCGACGTACAAATTCATCGAATAAAGACATCATTTTGCCGACTAGGTTTTTATGATTCTCCTGCTGATGGTACAATCGCCCAATAGTTTGGATAAACTCAAGTGAGGTATTGGCATTAACCGCTTTGACAGGAATAATGCGCTGGCGGCGTTTTGCACGAAACAGCACATACAAAAGCACCAGAGAAAGCATTAAATACCAAGCCCATCTAAGACTTTGTTGGGATAAAATATACTTCAAAGGCGTTTCCGAAAAACTACGTTCTCTGTTTGGAAAATCCCATTCATAATCCTTGCTTTGTTCGTCCCAATATATATCTCCTTCCGGCAAATGAGAAAACACTTTTCCTGCATAAGCCAAAGCATCTTCATCTAATAAATGGTAATTGGTAAACACAATAGGGTTGGCATGAAAATAAAAACTGCCGTTGCCATAAGGAATTCTAATAAAATTAACTCGGCTAGTGTCCAGATAACCTAAATTTACATGCAGTGTATTACTATCACAATCTAATTGAGGCATCCAATAATTCCACTCATATCTAAATGGTTTATTTCTATTTACGTGCTGAAAAACATAAGATTTATCTCTATGAAGATCAATGTGATTAAAATTCATAGTTACAGTAGTGTCCTCAATTTCTTTAGAAAGAATTCCAACATCCTTAGAGCTTACTATCCATTCATCGTCCTCTTCATCATAATAAAAATCACCGTCATCCAGAGCAGCTTCTTCTTCATCCCATTCATAAGATAAAGTATCCAGCTCTACTTCCTCCTCTATTTCATATAATTCTTCGTCTTTCCCTTCATTACAATGATTGTACAAACGGGATTCCAACATAGCATGCAGATAACCTATGGCAAAAAAAGCATTATTCCCTTGCTCTACAAAATCCATTAATGTATTAAGATCACTGGAATCAACGTACATATTACGTCCTATGAAAACGTAATTTTTAGGATTATAACCATCCCATTTTACTCCTTCTGCTATCGTTTCTTCTTCTAATACCGTTACTTTATGGTCGGGAAAATAACCTTTCAACAATTCGAGTATTACTTTATTACTATAAGGCTCTTTATCATCATGATTGTATAATTCTGTCCAGTTATGCCGCTTATCTGATTCATAGGTAAACGCAAAATAGGTAAGGGCGACAACAGCCACCACAAACAACAAAATGATGATATTTCTTTTTCCGGTATCCAATGCTTCTTTAGGTTGAAAACATGAATCGCAAGATAGTCAGAACATATTAAAAATCATGCTCTAAAACAGAAAAAGATGTTTTTTAATCTTTAATTTGTTTTCTTGCAACTAAAAAACTTTAAACCTATACTCCTTTCTTAAAGGTATTATCTTATTTTTACAGGTCTTAATGACCAAATCAATAAGCATATATTAAACTAAAACCCCGGTTTTGTGTATTTATATCCAAGAAATTAATTCAACATGAATAAGAAATTGCTTTATTTATTACCTGCGCTCCTTTTATCCCAATTGAGTTATGGACAGAAAGACGGACAGGACGCTCAGGAAACTGTCATTATTACGGTAACTGAAGACGGGGATAAAAAAGATGTAAGCATAATAAAGGGTGACCTTAATAAAAATAAAAAGCGGCTTCTTCAATTGAAGGCAAGGAAGGCCGAGGTAGAACAAGAGCTTCAGGAATTATTAAAACCAGATAGACGAACTGTCAGAACAGAAGACGAATTTGCTTATGCAAATAATACCGATGGGCTTTCAAACAACAAGGAGTCTCTCATGCTGGAAGAACTGGAGGTAGCCCATAAGGAGATCACACGACTCAACAAAGAAATTGAAATCCTCAAATCTCAGCCAGACTCAGAAGGTGAGATCAATCTCCTGAAAGATCAAATTGCCTTGCTCCAAAAACAACTGGAAGATGCAAAAGCATATAATAACAGCATAGCCATACAAGCAAATGATGATTATAATAAGAAAGTGAATCAAGCTATCAGAGCCGCTACCGAACAGTTAGAAAATGAACTTACAGCAACTCAAAAAGAATTGAAAAGCATTAAAGAGGCTGAAGCCAAACGTGCAGATGAATTAGAAAAAGAAGAAAAACTAGCTAAAAAACAGAAAGAAGCCGAAGCTAAAATGCTTGCGGATTTAGAAAAGAAACGGAAAGAAGCTGAAGAAAAACTGGCGCTGGAGATAGAGGAAAAACGAAAAGAGGCTGAAGCTAGGCTCGCTGCTGAATTCGAAGCCAGAAGAAAAGCAGAAAAGGA
>JAHDFX010000363.1 GCA_020627965.1 Saprospiraceae bacterium
TGAAGGGCAGTTAGGCGATGTTACTTTAACAGCAGAAATTATAGATCGGGATAAGTTCTACCCGACTTGATTACGATGTAGATTTTGGATCTATACAAACGATCTCAGGGGTAAATACTTCTGGTGATACATACGAGTTCGTGATTCCTGCACAGGCTGCCGGTGCTCAAGTGACTTATGAAATCACCGCTTCTGACGCCTCGCCCAATAATAACAATAATGCGACTTCAGCCCTAACTTACAGTTATGTTGCAGGAAATTATATTGCCTATGATAATGGAGCAATAGATTTTGTCAATGTTATTAGCCCTGCATCGGCAACGGGAAGAGGCTGTGCGGTTCGCTTTACTTTGGATGGACAGACAGACATTGCCTATGCCTTAATTCGTAATTATACCGACATCAATCGCCCTAATATGGATATGCAATTCCACATTTGGGCTGATGATGGGACTGGTTTGCCTGGGGCTGATCTCATTACGCCTTTTGATGTGACCCCAGAAGCTAATTTAGTAGAAACTAGTCCTATGACACGCATCGACTTGCGCCCTTATGCCAATGAACTCTCAGGGATTTGTGGTGATGTTTTTATGGGATTTATGGCGCCCTACGGAGATGTATGGGTAACACAGACAACTCCGGCAGGAGGAGCTTCAAATGGACAGCGAACCTATTTGACGGATGGAACGCAATGGGGATTGGATATTGCTGATGATTTTCATTTCAGGTTGGTGACTACTGATTCAGAGCCTTTACCACAGGCGGGTTTTTCAGCTATGGACACAGGCGATAATGGGATTGTTGATTTTACCGATGCTTCTGATGTCGGTGCAACAGCTTGGACCTGGAATTTTGGTGATGGAACAGGCAGTAGTACTATGCAAAACCCTTCTTATCAGTATACTAGTTCAGGAAGTTATAATGTTTGTTTAACAACAACTTTCAATGGCTGTTCAGATATCATCTGTCAGACTGTACAGGTGGTGCTTTCCAATACAGAAGATATTGAAGATGCCTATCGTGTAGAGGTATACCCAAATCCGTTTTCGGATCGTACACTGATCGAAGTTACTTCTACAGGAAATCTGAATAATTTACAAGCTCGCCTATTCAATATTGTAGGGCAGGAGATTAATTGTAATATGAAACCAGTATTAAATGGAATAGAAATTCATCGGGGAAATCTAAATCCGGGGACATATATTTATGAATTGACAACAAAAGATGGTATCATTGCAAAAGGTAAATTGATGGTCAGGTAGATTCATTCAATTTATCCACACTATGAGAGAGCCTCGACATTATTTGTTGGGGCTTTTTGTTTTTCCTGAGCTTTGGGGAGGGTAAAGCTGATACTAAATCCATCGGTATAATTTGTATTTACCCACATCTTTCCATTATGAGATTCCACTATTTTTTTACAAACAGCTAAACCTACACCAGTGCCTTTATAAGGAGAGTCACTATTATGTAAGCGCTCGAAGATGAGAAATATCTTTTTAGCGTATTCTTTTTTTATACCAATTCCATTATCATTCAGTGTAAATTGGTAGTAATGCTGATTGTATAAAGAAGAGCTGATACGAATATCAGGAGGGTTGTCTTTTTTAAATTTAATGGAATTATCAATCAAATTGAGAAAAAGCTGGAGGATCATAGATGAATTTCCATAGATACAGGGAAGCGGATTTAGTATAGTAACGGAAGCATTGTTTTCTTTTAATTTTAAAAATAGATTATGTTTTACATCATTAACAATATTTTTAATACACAGATTTTTCCTGATATTCTGGCGGCCGACAACAGAATAATCGAGCAAACCATCCAGAAGATCAGCCATTCTATTGACACTTTGTACGACATAACCAGCATACTCTTCACTTTCGGACGATAGTTTCTCTTTTTCTTTTCTTATAATCAATTGAACAAAGCTGGCTATAGTGCGTAATGGTTCTTTTAAATCATGTGCAGCAATTACTGCAAACTGTTTCAACTCAGCATTAGAGCGTTCCAGTTCATCAGCCTGATGAAATAAGCGCTCATTCGTTTCGGTTAGTTCCTGTGAACTGAGTTCCATCGCCCTTTCAATCAGCTTTTGATCTCGATTATGTTGGTCATAAGTTTTGCTGATCGTATTGAGCAATTCATGCATTTCTGGGGGAATGTTTGCCAAATCACCATACTTACGCTTGATTTGCCTCAATAGCAATTTGTTGTAAGTGCTCATACCTCAGTAAAAGTTGTTATGGTCATGGTTTGATTATGCAGTCCTGCAATTTTATTACCTCCTTCCATCGGACAAATTTCTCCATAAGAATAAAAGCCCGTCATAGGAATATTGCCCAAAGTTTCTTTGACTGCTTCTGTCTCTTCTTCTGCTCTTTGATCCAGAACGAGTTTTCTGCCAACACAACTAATAAGTAAAGCGAATTGTGGATTTGGATTGTCGGCAAGACAATTTTCAGCAGCTTTATATACTCCCTCTATTAAATGTTCGGTATTCGAGCGCATCAGGCGTGCGTGGCTACCTTCAGGCACATTACCTGCGAAAGTCATACTATTATTATCCTCATCTATGGATAAAATGGTTCTTACCAGCGGGATACCATTCGGTGCGGTGATAGATAATGGGAAAAACAATGCAGAGCCGGGAAGTTCGGCTGCCAGTTCTCCCAGATAAGTTTTATAAAGACTTAGAACGTTTTTATTGTCCAGCTCATATAATTTATATCCATCCGATTTAGTGATCTTTCTTTGTGGACCAAAAGGGTCAAAACCATCACCATAAGAAAAAGAAACTTGTAAGCGATCACCATACAGCCCCAGCGCAATAATATTTCCCGATGATGGAGCTTTATTGAGCCCGACCAGTGTTTTTTCAAAACGGGCATCATCACCTGCTAAGCCTCCCGTTATCTTTATGTTTTCGGGGAGCTCCTGATTGAGTCCTTCAAGCAATTGCTCTCCATTGACCAGATGTCCATCCGAAAAAATGAGCACATGAGATAGCTGTTCTTTGGGTAATGCCCTGGCAAGCGCTTTACCAGCTTCATAGCCATCATCAACATCGTTTATATTGATTTGCGCAGTACGAATATCTGTATGCTCAAAGCTTAAACCAGTTATGGAAAGACCATTATCCCATATTTTTGTATCGTCAATTTGCCCAGATGTTGAGCAGATGACAAAAGTCTTATCTTCAAATAATGGTGTCAATTGTTCCATAAATTGTGCATCTTCCAGCAAATATCGTTGTCCAAATGCAAGTATGATTTGAGCATCGGCAAATTGTGATGCTAAGTCAGCAGGAAACTCAGAAGTGGGTAAATAGCACTGATGTGTCGAAATAGCCATAGTGTTATAGTGTTTTTGAGAAATGAGTTATTAGGTTAACTAAAACCTATTATACGTTATAATGTGCTTTTGGTTACGTAGTTTGTTGTGAGTTAAGGCATGAATCTCTTGCAATTTAATGTTTTTTAGGGAAATAAAAAAGGCAGCCGATTGGCTGCTAGGGCAAACACACCAAAACAAAAAATGCGTATTTAACCACAGATGGACACAGATTATAACAGATTGATATAGGTTCTGTATTATAATCTGTGTATCCCGACAACTATACGGGAGCGCTATCTGTGGTGAATAACTGTATGTTATAATAACTTAATTCAGTCCAAGCACTTACCAAAAATAATTTTGATGCGTTTGCCCTAATTGGCTGCCTTTTTATAGGTTTGTCTAAATCTTCATGATTAGG
>JAHDFX010000364.1 GCA_020627965.1 Saprospiraceae bacterium
GCTTACTGTAGATTTAGTGTTAGGAAGAGAGAGGTACGTATATGCACCACCATAGCCCATTCCGACTACTTTTGTACCTGAGTTAACCTTGCCTCTTTCGAGTTTTTTAAGGCTATTTGTTTCTGAGTCGTAAAACTCAGGTTGATTGTTATACTCAGGGACTAGTGTCTGAGTATATGCTAGCATTGTGATGCTGCAAAATGTGATTAATGCAAAAAGTTTTTTCATGATAATTTAATATTAAAATTGTTTTGATAGAATGATTAAAATGTTAGCGTAAGTCCAGGTATCCATGTACCGTCTTGATGATTAGCATAGAATTCCAGCTTACGATTTTTCTTGAGTGTTATTCCTCGCTCATCATTGAGTTGTTTTGCTTTGAGAGGAGCTTGTATAACAGAAATCATATAGACAACTCCTCCAGCAACATAGCAACCTCTTCTTACGGCTCTTGCTCTTTTCCAATCCTTAAAATCAATGATGCGATCAGAATTTATAGCAAAGCCAATAATGGCTGCTTCGCTGAGAAATAGCCCAAGTCCAAGCCCCACATCTCCGTTATACATTTGTCCTGCACCAGGAACAACGACAGAAGACAGGAAAGCTGCTCCTGGATTTTTAGCTCGTTCTACAAGCATTTTTTGTGTAGCTTGAGTTTGACCAAATAAACTGATGTTAAAACCACATAAGCAGATTAACAGAGCAATAAAAATTGTTTTCATCTTGAATAATTTAGATAGTGATTGTATTCACTTTCTATATGGCAAGCTTCTGAAAAAGTGTTAATGACCTCTCGTATTTTTTTTACAATTCAATATTCTTACCTTTATCAAATAAAAATTATTAAATGTCATTAACATCTTTCATTTATCTGGACATATACATACCGATAACCAAACCAACATCACAATTGAAGACAATAAGCTAATTGAGCTACTTGTATCTGAAGGCAATGGTAATACCATTGCTATGCGGTACATGATTGCAAACATGCAGGGAAGTGTTATGTCCAAACTTAGAATTCCTAGTCATTTAGGTGCGGACGAAATATTCACTCATGCTATGTATGAGCTATGGAAATATGCTAAAAGACATGGTTTCGATACAACAAGAGATAATGCTATCGAACGTTATCTATATGATGTGTCTAAAAAATATATCAGCAAAAAGGTAGGAAGCAAAGAGGTAGATATTGAAAATATCCCAGAAGTATCAATTCGACCAGCATTACAATTTATCTCTGTAGAAAACCACAAGATATTATCAAAAATTTTCAATTCTTTAGGCACAGGATGTAAAAGAGTCTTGTCCCTAAAGATTTTCAAGGGAATGAAATACAAAGAGATTGCCGAAGAGACAGAGTATACTGAAGGTAGTGCAAGAACAGTTTATTCAAATTGTTTAAAAAAGTTGAAAAAACAGATTGACGATGATCCTACTTTTGGGGATTTTATCAAGAATTTGTTGTTAGACTGATAAATTACAAGGATAATGAAATACGACATTGAACTAATCGATCGATATATAGCAGGCGAACTATCTGAAAATGAGATGAAAGCTATTGAGCAGCGCATAAAAGAAGATAAAGACTTTGCTCATGAGGTGTTACTGCATCAAATGGCAGTAGAAGCGGTAACTTTCAATAACTTTAGGAATAGAGTACAAGAGGTGAGAGCAGATATGAAGAAAGAACGAGAGGAGTCACCTATTATACCAATTGATCGTAAGCGCCGTAATTTACTCAGACGACTAGCTGTCGCAGCAACAGTATTAGTAATTGTTTCCTTAGTTTATTTTTTGACGAATCCATTGAAAGTGACATCTGCCCCTAGTGAACTTATGGCTTCTTTGGAGAAGGAATTAAACCCATTTAAGTCTCCTAGCATGGGGAGTCCAGAAAATAACAAAATATTGAAGATTATAAATGACAAAATATACATCCCTACGAAACGTGAAGATTCACTCCTTTTACCTTTTTCTGATGAAATAAAGCCCGAAGATATTTTACAACAAATAAAAAAGGATAATAAAAATATAGATATTGGAGCCGTATATGAATTGGGGGTATATCACTTTAATAAGGAGGAATATGCTAAAGCGCATCTTTACTTTGATTTAATTATTACCAATGGTCCAGCAAGGCGTCCAGAAGCACATTTTTATAAGGGATATGCTTATTTTAAAGCAAATGAATTGACACGTTCCAAACAAGAATTTGAGGCAATACTAAAGGATAATCGGGCTACAGAGGATCTTAAAATAAAAGTAAGTGAAATTATGAAAGCTATCTGATTCTAATACAACAAACTGGAATTGAGCTATGTAAAGCCCTGCTTTTCAAATCTAGAGTTGAAATTCTGTAAATGGAGTATTTAGAAAAGATATGGTGTAAACTAACTTGAGTAACATGATAAAAAGTCCCATTCCAAAAGAACAGGACCCCATCATACATAATCTTAAATCAAATAAGCAACTCAAAAATACTCCACATGACAAAACATATCCACTGCATCCATCACCTCGTGGAGCAGTTCCAGGTAATTGATAATGTCTCCTATGCTATTTTTCTGACTATTGAAGTAAGCAATTCCGGCATGTGTTACGCCATCGCCATCAAGTTTAAGGAAATCCTTATCGAAAGTGACGATAACTCTCTCTAGTTCCAGGGCCTTTTGTATGTGTTCAATATCACTTTTGGTACGCATATCAACGTCCATTACCGAGACAACATCAATGTCTCGGTCTCTTAATCCTTTTAAAACTGAATTTGTGATATTTTCGTCGAGGTAGTACCTGACTTTTGTCACGATTACGACTTGGGAAGTTTAGAAGTGTGATTACGCTTCATTTGCTCGACAAAGGCTTCATCCTTTGCTAATAGAGCTTTTATTTCTTCAATATTAGCAAAATAATAAGCCATTGCAGTGTGAACATCAGAGACAGGCAGATTATATTCATCGGAAATTTCCTCGGCACTTTTATTGGCCTTATTGTACAGGGCAGCAATATCCACTACCCGGATACGGGTTTCGGTAATTCGGGGATGTCCACCACAAACATCTGGCGTACTGACGATTCTACTGTCTAAAAGCTGTCTAACCATAAGATTAACATTTGCGAGTTTGTCTAAATCTCCATAATTGAGTGAAATCGAGCAAATTTTATTCTGAACGAGGCAAAAAACGTAGGCGATGCCTAAGCATCAGCGAGGCTTTTTAACGAAGTGCAGGGTAAAATTTGCCGTTTGCAGCCAATTGGTAGAGCTTTAGACAAGCTCTAAGTAAAGATACAAATTTTAAAGGAAAAAAGTTTCAAAATTTTGGGGACAGACTTCGCTGTCCTTAGAAAATATTCAATAGAAGAATAACCTAAAAATCAGTTTTTCGCAAAGGATGAATAGTAAAGAAAAGCCCCATCCAAAACGAACAGGGCTAAAAATATACCATCAATAAACATCAAAAATCAGAACGCATCTACATAATGCCGTGTCAGGAAATTAACCGCCTTTTGTGCTTCAGCAGCAGCCCGAAAGACAAAGCGTTTGTCTTCTTTCAGTATACCAAGCCAGCACTGAATATAGGCAGCATTATTCTCCATCAGTGAAGCTCGATCTATACCAGTAATACCAGCCATAAATGAAGCTCCGATTTCTGCCACCAATTCCTCAAATGAAT
>JAHDFX010000093.1 GCA_020627965.1 Saprospiraceae bacterium
TTCTCCCAATGAAAAAGCAAAGCACATAGACGTTAATAGTATTAAGGCTGATTACATTCTGTTATCACATGGTCATCAAGATCATATTGTGGATGTAGAAACCATTGCGAACAATAATCCTGGTTGTGTAATCATTGCCGGATTCGAGGTGGCTTCCTTTTTTGGTGGTCGTGGCTGTAAATTCCATCCTATGAATCACGGCGGTAAATGGAAATTTGATTTTGGCACTGTAAAAGTGGTTAATGCAGTACATTCCAGCAGCCTTCCTGATGGTAGTTATGCGGGTAATCCGACTGGCTTTGTGATCTGGAATGATGATGCTTGTTTCTATTACGCTGGTGATACTGCCCTTACTATGGATATGAAACTGATTCCAATGACTTGTCCTAAGCTAGATTTTGCTATTCTGCCTATTGGCGATAATTTTACTATGGGATATGAAGATGCAGCTATTGCAGCCGATTTTGTGGAATGTGATAATATCGTCGGCTGCCATTATGACACCTTTGGCTATATTGTGGTAGATAAGGATGCTACCAGAAAAGAATTTAGCAAACGTGGAAAGACCATAAAAATACCAGAAGTAGGTGAATCTTTTGATATCTAATTTTCTTTCTGAGGAATGACAAATTTTCTGCCACCTCTTTAATGATTTATTGTTAACTTTGTGGAGCCTACTTATCACGCAAAAGTATCGTAAAGTTTCTTATTTCCTTTTGGAAATTGAGAAAAATACAAAGTAACAATTCACCTATCAAAATACAATTAGCTGTAAATCAGCACAGAATCAATTCACAATGGGAAAAATCATCGCTATAGCCAATCAGAAAGGTGGTGTGGGAAAGACCACTACCGCTATTAATTTAGCAGCCAGTCTGGCCATTCTTGAAAATAAAGTTTTACTGATAGATGCCGACCCTCAGGCAAATTCAACATCAGGAGTGGGTATTATGCCACAGACGATTACGCAAAGTTTGTATGATTGTATGATCAATGATCTGGAGCCAGCTGAAGCTATCATGGAAACTGAGACACCTAATTTGTATCTTCTCCCTGCTCACCTTGATCTGGTAGGTGCCGAGATCGAATTAATTAATAGAGAGGCGAGAGAATATGCAATCAAGGAGATGGTTGAGCCACTTCGTGACCAATATGATTTTATTATTATTGACTGCCTGCCTTCACTAGGCTTAGTAACGGTGAACGCACTTACCGCAGCCGATTCTGTTATCATTCCTATGCAATGTGAGTTTTTCGCTTTAGAAGGACTAGGTAAGCTTAAAAATACGATTCGCCTTGTTCGCCAAAATCTGAATCCTGAGCTGGTGATTGAAGGAATTCTGTTATCTATGTATGATGGTCGTCTTCGTCTGGCTAAAGAGGTCGTTGCAGAAGTGCGCAGCCACTTTAAAGACAAAGTTTTTGATACGATTATACACCGTAATGCAAGACTTGGGGAAGCGCCTGGAATGGGTAAGCCAGTTGTATTGTACGATGCAGATTGCAAAGGTAGCATCAACTTTATCAATCTTGCCAGAGAAGTAATGACACAACAGGAGATAGCAGCCTAAGATATTTTTAATATTAAGATTTAAATGGCAAAAAAAGATCAAAAGAAAGCAATAGGTAAAGGTATACGTGCCTTATTGAATAATATAGACAGCGAGCCTGTTGAGAAAAAGGAAACCGTCGTAAAGACCCTTGCTCAAAATGTGGCTATGCTGTCCATCAAATCTATAGAAGTTAACCCCGATCAGCCCAGAAAAGAATTTCTGGAATCTGCATTAGAGGAATTATCTGCCTCTATCAAGATACATGGTTTGATTCAACCAGTCACTGTTCGTAGACTTAACAGCAAAAAATACCAGTTAATCTCAGGTGAACGTCGTTGGCGGGCTTCTCAGAAAGCCGGATTAAAAGAAATACCAGCTTATATCCGAATTGCTAACGATCAGGAAATGCTGGAAATGGCATTGGTGGAGAATATTCAGCGTGAAGAGTTAAATGCGCTGGAAATTGCTTTTAACTACCAGCGCTTAATGGAAGAGTGTGACCTCACACATGAAACTCTCTCCGAAAGAATGGGGAAAAAGCGAAGTACAATCAGTAATTATCTTCGTTTGCTCAAATTGCCGCCTGAAATTCAGGAAGGACTGAAAAATAAAAAAATCTCTATGGGACATGCTCGTGCTTTAGCAGGTTCTAATGATGTAAGTGTCCAATTGACCGTTTATAAAGAGGTAGTAGGCAATGAGTTATCCGTTCGAAAAACAGAAGCATTAATCGGCCAGTATAGTAAGCATAGCAAAAAAAGTAAAGCTGCTGCACCTACGAAGGAATTGCCCGACGCTTATGTAGATGTGCGTGAAAATCTTCGTTCATATTTAGGTACAAAAGTGGGACTAAAAAGATCGGAAAGCGGTAAAGGACAGATTGTTATCAATTTTACTTCCGATGATGATTTAAATCGTATTCTGGATTTGATTGAAGAGTAAATCTCAAAAGAAAGTCCGTCCTTAGGGCTGAGAGAAGAGAGAACGTTCGCAGCCGACAGCTATCGGCTCACTGTGAGGAGAGAGACTTTTTATAGTGTTAACAAGCTATTAAGGCTGTCTGATAATTTGCTCCATTTTTATAAATGCAGTACTTTTAATTATGCGTTGTTTTAGTTTACTCTTATTATTTATGATTTTAGCCTTGTGTCAGCTTCATGCACAGGATGACACTCCCCCTTCCAATGAACCGGAAAAGATCAGATTAACCGATGAACAAGTTAAAAACGCCACTACACAATCTGCTATCAATCCTACAGGTACTACCACTACAGAAGAAACCAATGATATTCCTAAAAAGAAAAAAAAACGTATAAAACCAGACAGACCTTTTTTCCAACGTGTATTCAAACCAGAAGAACACGCTCCATTGACAGCCACCGCTTATTCATTGGTATTACCTGGCGCCGGACAAGTTTACAATAAAAAGTACTGGAAATTGCCTATAGTATATGGAGCTTTAGGCGGAATGAGTTATCTGGTATATAGGAATACACAAAATTTCAGAACGGTCAGAGATGCTTATCTTATTCGTGTCGATGACGATCCAAACACCATTGACCAGTTTGTTGATCGCTATTCCGATGGTTCTCTTAATGCACTTCGACTGGATTTTAAAGAACAACAGGAGCTAACGATCATCGGTTTGAGCGTCGTTTATGTATTGGTAGCTGTAGATGCTTTTGTCGATGCTCATATGATAGATTTTGATGTAGATGACGACTTAAGCCTCGGCATCAATCCTACTTTACTGCAAAATGGACGGACTTCTTTCGCTCCTGGACTTTCGTTTACACTTTATCCTAAAAAAAGACAAACCCGCCCTTTATTTACTTTTGAGTAAAGAACCGCCCCATCTGACTTATTAGACTCTATTCTTTTTTCGTAATTTCGTGTCAATCTAAAACATCAGACAAGTATCTATATCATGAAAAAAGCCTTACTACTTACGCTCCTTATTCCTTTTCTTTTCACTTGCAATATTGCTAAAAAAACAAGCCTCGACACCAAACCCTCTGTTCCGGCTACTAAAGAGATACAGCAGGTAAGAGAAGAAGGTCATAGAATCAGTAAACACCTGATGACAGAGAACGCGATGGTCGTAACGGCTCATCCATTAGCTTCCGAAATAGGAAGTAAAATCTTACAAGCAGGTGGCAACGCCGTAGATGCTGCTGTAGCAGTTGAGTTTGCGCTGGCTGTTGTTTATCCTATTGCTGGTAATATCGGTGGTGGTGGTTTCATGATATTCAGGAGAAACGACGGTTATAATGTGGCTTTAGATTATCGTGAAAAAGCACCATTAGTCGCTAGTAGAGATATGTATCTTGATGAGAATGGCGAGCCTACAGCCTTAAGTCGTAAGGGACATTTATCCTCTGGAGTTCCGGGTACGGTGGCTGGTATGGCTAAAGCTCATGAGCGATTTGGCAAGCTCCCCTGGCAGCAACTCGTCGAGCCAGCTATTCAATTGGCAGAAAATGGCTTTGCAATCACTAAGTTAGCGTCCAATAATTTAAATAAATTCAAATCTTCTTTTCAGGAATACAATAAAGACGATATTACTTTCGTAAAAAATACGGACTGGTCTGCCAATGATAAACTCGTACAAAAAGACTTAGCGGAAACACTGAAACTCATTAGAGATAAAGGTAAAGACGGATTCTACAAAGGGGCAACAGCCGAGAAAATCGTTGCTGAAATGAAAAAAGGCAATGGTATTATTAGTCTGGAAGATCTGGAAAAATACGAAGCCAAATGGCGTCAGCCTATACAGGGGAATTACAAAAACTATCGCATTATGTCAATGCCGCCCCCATCTAGTGGTGGCATTGTATTGGCTCAAATGCTCAGTATGGTTGAAAATTATCCGCTTTCAGAATGGGGCTTTCAATCTCCCAAAAGTATTCATCTTATGGTAGAGACTGAGCGTCGGGCTTATGCAGACCGAGCAACCCACATGGGAGATAGTGATTTTTACGACGTACCCATAGGCTTTTTATTACAAAAATCTTATGCTATAGAAAGAATTAGTACTTATAATCCAGATGCAGCAACACCAAGTGAAGAGGTCGTCGCCGGTAAATTCAAGCGCAGAAAACCTAAAGGTGAAAGTGAAGAAACAACTCATTATTCGATTGTAGATGCCGAAGGAAATGCTGTTGCTGTAACCACTACACTTAACTCAGCCTATGGCTCAAAAGTAGTCATAGAAGGTGCAGGGTTTATAATGAACAATGAAATGGATGATTTTAGCGCCAAGCCGGGAACACCTAATTTGTACGGTTTGGTAGGAGCAGAAGCAAATGCCATAGAACCAGAAAAGCGCATGTTGAGTTCCATGACTCCAACAATCATTGATAAAGATGATGAGTTGTTCATGGTGGTGGGTTCACCTGGTGGTTCCACAATTATTACTTCTGTTTTTCAAACCTTTTTGAATGTGGCTGAGTTTGGGCTTCCTCTAAGAGATGCTGTACATAAAGGACGCTTCCATCATCAGTGGCTGCCCGATAGAATTTCGGTAGAAGAAGGTACTTTTGATGCTGAAAAAATATCACAATTAGAGGCTATGGGACATACAATAAAAACAAGAAGCAGTATCGGTCGTGTAGAAGCTATCATGATCCGTCCTGATGGAAAACGGGAAGGTGTAGCTGACAAACGGGGTGATGATAGTGCTGCTGGTTACTAAGAACGCGTTTAAGGCATAGTCCTGAACCACTAAGATAAAACGTATTTCAAAGAAGCTTGTTGACAAAAGACTATTCTAAACATCTAAAACTATATGAAAAGATTATTTCTCTATCTATTGCTGGTCTTGACGACTACTCCCCTATTTTCTCAGTCTATTCAATCCCCTGCTGAGTTTTTGGGCTATGAAATTGGTACTAAATTCACCAGACACCACCAGGTGGCAGATTATTTTGAGCATGTGGCTGAGTTATCTGACCAAGTAGAATTATTTCCTTACGGAAAATCGTTTGAAGGTCGTCCTTTATTGGCTGTAGCCGTTTCTTCTAAAGAAAATATTCAATCGTTGGAAGCTATACGAAAAGGACATCTGGCAAGAATTGGTTTGTCTGATGCCAAAGCTTTTTCAGATAAAGAGCTGACCTTTGTGTGGCTGAGTTATAATATTCATGGCGATGAGGCGGTATCTTCGGAGGCTGCATTGGTCACACTGGAAAAATTAATCAGCAAAGACAAGAAAGTAGAAGAGTGGCTGAAGGAAGTCATTGTCATTATGGATCCATGCCTCAATCCTGACGGGCGGGATCGTTATGTAAATTGGTACAATAATGTTGCTATGGCACAATTGAATATTGACCAAAATTCGGAAGAACATCATTCAACCTGGCCTGGTGGGCGGGTTAATCATTATTTATTTGATTTGAACAGGGACTGGGCATGGCAGGTTCAGGTGGAAAGTCAGCAAAGAGGCGTACTTTATCAGCACTGGATGCCACATGTACATGTTGATTTTCATGAAATGGGTATTAATTCTCCTTATTTTTTCGCTCCGGCAGCTCACCCTTTGCATGAAAGCATCACCCCCTGGCAAAGAGAGTTTCAACACCTGGTCGGGCATAATCATGCAGGCTATTTCGATGATGAAGGCTGGACATTTTATACCAAAGAAATATTCGACCTGTTCTATCCCAGCTATGGAGATACCTGGCCTATTTTCAATGGTGCTATAGGTTTTACATACGAGCAGGGTGGCTCAAGAGATGCAGGTATCGCTGTACTTAACGATCATGGAGATACTTTAACATTGAAAGATCGTATAGCTCACCATTTTACCACCAGCTTATCCACTATTGAGGTTAGCTATTTGAATAGAGAAAAATTAAAAAAAGAATTTAAAAAATACTTCAATGATGCTGCAAATTCGCCTGCTGGCAAGTATAAAAGCTATGTTATTAAGGGGAGTAATGACAGAAGTCGGGTGAAGGCATTATTAAAGCTTCTGGATAAGCAGAATATTCGTTATGGTATGGCGTCCGGAACAAATAGAAACTATACAGGATTCGACTATTTGAATAATCAATCGGGCAATTTTTCACTAGAGAAAGGAGATATTGTTGTTAGTGCTTATCAGCCAAAGTCCGTATTAGCAGAAGTCTTATTTGACCCTAAACCCAATTTGGAAGATTCATTAACTTACGACCTGACTGCCTGGGCTTTACCTTATGTATTTGAAGTGGAAACCTATGCTACGAGTGAGCGCATCAATCCTGATGAAAAAGCTGCTATGCCAGCATTTGTACCCAATCCGCAAAGTAGAACATCTCCGGTCGCTTATTTGGCAGCCTGGAAAGATGTGCAGGATGTCCACTTTTTGAGTGCTTTACTCAAAGAAAATATCAAAGTCAGGTTTAGTGAGAAGCCCTTAAAAGCCAATGGTAAGCAATTCGACAGAGGTACGCTTATTATTACCAGAACACACAATAAACATGTCAAAAATTTTGATAAAAAAGTCGTAGATATAGCCAATTCACTGGAGCAGCCACTTGATATTGCCAATACAGGCTTGTCGGAATCTGGCCCTGATCTGGGCTCTGGTTCAGTTCGTTATATCAAAAAACCTAAAATAGCTCTGGTCAATGGTCTAGGCATTAATGCCAATTCTTATGGAGAGTTATGGCATTATTTCGATCAGGTATTGGAATATCCTGTCTCTGTTATCAATATGAATTATGCCCAACGTATTAATTGGAGTGATTTTGATGTCGTTGTATTGCCTTCCGGCAATTATTCAAAAATTTCAAAAAAACTGATGGATTTTGCTGCTACCGGTGGTAAGCTCATTGCTGTTGAAGGTGCTATGCATATGTTTACAGCTGAAAACACTCAATTAGCTATTGCAACAGAAGAAATGAATAAGCAAAATGAAAATGGTATTGAATTACCTGAATCGAAATTACGTCGCTATGAAAATGCAGAGCGCAGTTATATTAGTTCAAGTGTTGCCGGTTCTATTTATAAAGTGCATTTAGATGATTCACATCCACTTGCATTTGGAGAAGACAGCCACATTCATATCATGAAACGAAACAATAGAGCCTATCCTTACATTGATGACTGGAATGTTGGTGTTATCAAAGAAGATGGGCATGTCAGTGGTTTTGTTGGGAGTCAATTGAAAACGGAACTGACAAATACTTTAGCTATTGGTGCTGAAAACTATGGAAACGGACAAATTATTTACTTTACAGATTCACCCGTTTTTAGAGGTTTCTGGCATAGCGGTCAATTGCTGATGGGCAATGCAGTATTTTTTGTGGGGCAATAAAAGTCTATAGTCGATGGTCCATAGTCCATAGAAATTTAGAGCGCCTTTGGCGCTTGACCATCGACCATCGACCATCGCTTTATAATAACTTTTTAAGCTCCTGCTCCAGCAGCCTTGAATTTGGATTAATAGCGGCAAATCTACCTTCTTTATCCAGCAGGAAAGTTCGGGGAATACCTCTTACTCCGTACTGTTTCGCTGGTGCGCTTTGCCAGAATTGCAGATCACTAACATGATAGGGCCAAGTCAGATTATCTTCTTTAATCGCTTTTTTCCATCTTTCTGTCTGTCCGGGGCGATCCAATGAAACACTATAGATTGTAAAACCCTGATCTTTATATTTACTGTAAATAGATACGAGTTTAGGGTTATTGTATCTGCAAGGCTTGCACCAGCTTGCCCAGAAATCTATGAGCACTACTTTTCCTTTCAGATCAGACAGTTTGTATACAGTTCCATCGGGCGAGGGTAATTCAATATCTGGTGCCTGTTCGCCGACCTTTATCTGTGCTGTTGCAAGTTGCTGTTTGATCTGGTTGACAACCACGTCATAATCTTTAATATATGTTGAGTTTGGATAGGCATTTGTTAGTTTCGTTTTCACATTTTCTACATACTTCATATCTGTTTTAGGGTTGAGCTGGGTTAGGGCCAAAAACATGGAAGACATAACACTATTGGTCGTATCCAGAAAATTTTTGACTTCCGTCTCGTTCAATTTCCCTCTTGTGTTCTCTCCTACAAAAGACTTATAAATATTGGCTTCTTTGGCACCTTTTATCCTAAAGCCATTCTTATCTAGTGTTGCCAGATCGCCATCGATTTCTATTAGTTTTTCATTGCCATTGAGCACAATCATTGCTCCCTTTGCACCAATTCTCAATCTGTAAATCCCTGGCTCCATATCTTCAACATGTATTTCGAATTTACCATTGCTTCCTGCATCCGATTTACCTTTTATATTGAGCTTATTGGTTAAAGATATTTGATCGAAGAATATTTGCAGGTTTTCTGCACCTTCTATTTTTCCTTTAATTTTTAGTCCCTCATAGGTTTCTTCAGCACATTGCATATTCAATAGGGCAAAACTTCCTAATAACAGACAATAGAGTAGCTTTCTCATTTTGTATTAATTTTGAAAATATTTCGTATTGTAAAAGAAGCGTTTTCAGCATAGCTTCTGATAAAAGCAACAAGCAATACCGGAGTATTGTAATGAAAACGCCGAACTCATGGGAAAGTTCGGCGCAAATATAAGATGTTTTACAGGCAAAAATTATATGTTTGCCATTATAATGTCTTTTAACTGTTGAGCTGAGTGTACACCCGGCTGATTATACTTCAATTCTCCGTCTTTAAACAACATTAAAGTAGGAACTCCCCTTATTTTCATTTTGGTGCTTAATTCTAAGTTTTTGTCAATATCAATTTTGATGATCTTTGCCTGATCGCCTACAAATTCTTTAACTTCTTCCAGAACAGGCATCATTGCTTTGCAGGGACCACACCACTCTGCAAAAAAGTCAATTAGCACAGGTTTTGATGAGTTGATTAACTCATTAAAGCTTGTATTTGTTGTACGCTTAGTCATTTACTTTTCTCTTTAAATGAATTTCTATTCAAATTAACGGGTTTTATTAATCAAACGTTTCATTTGAAAGGCAGTAAGCCATAATAAAGTCATATGTGCGACATTAGAAAGCAGGCTTAACCTCACAACCCAATACAAAAATAATAAAAGCCTCTACTTATTTCCTAAGTAGAGGCTTTGTATTAAGGAATGACGCAAGAATATAATGTACACTTTTATTCATCCCTCATTCCTAAGTATGTCTAGGGAACAAGAAAAAACATCTGATACTTATTCAGCTTCATCATCTGTTTCGTCATCTTTTTGCTCCTTCATCTGTTCTTTCAAACCAGATAGGATACCCAAATCTCCAAGCGTTTCACGTTCAACAGCAGAGTTTTGCTTCTTCACCTCACGGCGAGTTCTGTCTTTTTGTACTCGCTTCTCTTTTCTTTCTTCTGCAACTGTTTCGCGCTCCTGATCTTCCAGGTAACGTGTGTGAGAAACTAAGATACGCTTATCATCACGGTTGAACTCAAGCACTTTCACATAAAGTTGATCTTCTACCTGTGCAGGTGTATTATCTTCTTTCTTCATGTGCTTCTTAGGTGCAAATGCTTCCAAACCATAAGGTAATTGAACAATAGCACCTCTGTCATCAACACGTAGTACAGTAACTTCGTGGTAAGAGCCAACAGGGAAGACAGTCTCGAAAGTATCCCATGGATTCTCTTCCAACTGCTTGTGTCCTAATGAAAGTTTGCGGCTTTCCTTATCAATCTCTTCAATGGTAATGTCCATTGTTTCGCCTTTCTTCACATATTCACTTGGGTGAGAGAAACGCTTCGTCCATGATAAGTCAGATATGTGAATCATACCACCGATACCTTCTTCCAGTTCAACGAATACACCATATGGTGTCAAGTTCTTAACCTGACCTGAATGACGGCTGTTGATTGGGTATTTAGTTTCGATCTCACTCCATGGATCAGGCTGCAATTGTTTCAAACTCAATGACATCTTACGTTCTTCACGATCAACTGTCACTACTTTTGCTTCATGCTCCTGACCTAGTTTGAAGTAATCACGTGCATTGACCATCTGGCTGCTCCATGATACTTCCGATACGTGAATCAGTCCTTCTACGCCCGGTTGAATTTCAAGGAATGCACCGTAGTCTTCGATATTAACGATCTTACCTTTAACGGTAGAACCTTCGTTAACCGTTTCTGCAAGAACATCCCATGGATGTGGCTGCAATTGCTTAAGACCAAGTGAGATACGTTTCTTACCATCGTCAAAATCAAGTACAACAACATTGATCTTGTCATTGATTTTTAAGATTTCACTTGGATGTGCAATACGTCCCCATGAAATATCCGTGATATACAACAGACCATCAACACCACCCAAATCAAGGAATGCACCGAAGTCTGTAATATTCTTAACTGTACCTTCAAGTACCTGACCTTTCTCCAGTTCGGCAATGATTTTCTGACGCTGCTCTTCAAGATCACTTTCAATAAGTGCTTTGTGAGAAACAACGGCATTTTTAATGGCTTCATTGACTTTAACGACTTTGAATTCCATCGTTTTGCCAACATATGAATCATAATCAATAACCGGCTTAATATCAATTTGCGAACCAGGAAGGAAAGTTTCCAAACCACCGGCATCCACAATAAGACCACCTTTAGTTTTGCTAACAATTGTACCATGAATGGTTGTTCCTTCCTCGAAAGAACGCACGATAGCTTCCCAGCTACGCAACAATTTTGCTTTACGACGAGAAAGTACTAACTGTCCACGCTTGTCTTCTCGCGCTTCTACATATACCTCTACATCATGTCCAACCTCAATATCCATTCCTCTGAATTCAGATAAAGAAAGTAGTCCGTCAGATTTGTAATTCAAATCAAGTACAACTACCCCATCTTTTTCATTGATAAAGGATATTTTACCTTTCACGATTTCGCTTTCAGCGATAAAGTTAAGTTCTTCCTGATACTGCTTCAAAAAGGTATTGAATTCCTCTTCTGTGTAGTTGAGTTCATCTTTCGCCCCTTTCTCCCAATCGTAATCATCGTGAGCAGTGCCTGCATTGTCATTGTCGTCAAGGTCAATTTCTACATGCTCAGGCGTGTAGTCTTCACCACTAATGTCTATAGTTTTCTTTACAATTGTAGGATCATCTTCTACCTGTACGGATTCGATGACACCTTCAACGGTTTCAGTGGTACCTTCTTCGATTGCCTCTACTGCCTCTTTGGTTACTGATTCTACAGTTTCAGTGCTAGCTTCTTCAATCGCTTCAGTAGTTTCTTTTGTGGCTTCTTCAACTGTTTCTACAGTCTCTTCCACTTTGTTTTGTACATCAGTCACTTCCTCTTTTGGCTGTTCCTGATTTTCTAAATTGTTCTCTTCCATAAAAATGGATTAGTTTTAAAAAATGTTAAAAAATACATTTGAGTATTATACAAATGCGTTTAAGAGCGTGCAAAGATACGATTTATATTGGAAAAATGAAAGGTATTATTGTCAATTGCATGATAGGTATATTCGGTGCTGTGCTTACAAGCATTACAATACAACAGTTCTTTTCTCACACTCCCATCCCCATTGTCAGAATCACGGATTTCGGCGGATGTTGGGATTGCGCTGATTTCACTTTCTAGAATCTGCCTGCCTTCGCTCACCCTTTTTATTCCCGACACGGGAAACCCTGCCCGCTTCATAACCAAAACTAATCAGGCAGGATGGAACGGATTCGGTTAGTCCATTTTACACACACATTCTATTAGTGTTCT
Organism: Saprospiraceae bacterium; assembly: GCA_020627965.1. Taxonomy (GTDB): domain Bacteria; phylum Bacteroidota; class Bacteroidia; order Chitinophagales; family Saprospiraceae; genus JAHDEO01. The sequence goes on from JAHDFX010000093.1 coordinate 12,229, forward strand.
GTACATTCGTAATTTACTCATTCATAATTCGTAATTGAATAATTCGGCTTATCAAATCCTAAATCACTTCAACTTGCAAAAATTAAAGCAGAGGAAGCTAAAAAAGAGACGTCTAAACGGCTTATCAAATCCTAAGGCATTTCTATTTACAGCATCAGTTGCCCTCGCATACCCTTTTTATTCCCGAAACGGGAAAGCCTGCCCGCTTCATAGCAAAACTAATCTAGTGGGATGGGTTTCCCTCGCAGGGAATAAAAAGGGTGCGGGTGGACGGCTCATCAAATTCTTAGCCTTCGGCTTGTTGAATGGTTGAGTCGTGAGTAGGAATTAGGCGGTATAATGATAAATGTCTCCTGATATATGATACATGAAATTCGGCTTATCAAATCCTAAATCACTTCAACCCTATTTTTTTAAATACAATTGATAATCAGCGAGTTGAATGAATTTTTGACACAGCAATATGCCCAAATCCTGCATTCGTCTTAAATTTAGCAGTTTGGGCAGCTAAAGGGCAGTCATCATGCCCAGGCTGTGAAAACAAATAAAAAACCATATGTAAATGTACTAAAAAAACCATTAGACTTGTTACTCTTTAATAAGTCTATTATTTCAAAGAACAAATTTGGACTATTTTCCTATAAAATCCGTTTTCTTCGTGTCCATAAAAAAAGCATTACAAATCCGAAAATAGCAGCCATTACAAACATCCACCAATTATTAGGCTGAGTAATCGGCTCTGCATCACCAATATGCACAAAAGCAGCCCAATAGAAAGGATGCTGGTAACGTTTTTCTTCCAGGTTTTTCAGGAAGTCTAATTTAGCTATTCGCAATGCTTCGTCTTTTCCCTGTTTTTCATTTAAATGCTTATAGTAATTGACCATAATAGAAGAGGCTGCCTGATCGTCAATTGACCAGAGACTCATCGTGATGCCTGGTACGCCCGTATAAGCAAAAGCCCTGGCAAGGCTCATCACGCCCTCTCCCCTCTTGAGGGTACCGACTCCCGTTTCACAGGCACTTAAGACCACCATTTCTGCATTCAAATCTACTCCATATAACTCCTGTACACTAATGTAGTCATCTTCACTAAAATACACCCGACTCAGGCTCGCATCGTCATCGGCACAGGCATGGGTGGCTAAATGAAGTATACGGCATTGCCCGGCATCACTCAGAAAACGCTTTTTATCTGCTTCTTCATCTATAAAGGCCTTGCCTTTCATGGTCTTTGCAATGGCTTCTACTTCCTCTTTATTGTATTTCAATTTGGATAAACGCCCGGTCTGACAAGAACGCATAGCTAATCCCAAATCGGATACATGATCGAAGGAAGGGGCAAAACCACCGAAGGCAAACTTGGCCTTTCCACTGCCTTTACTTTTAAGGTTTTGTTGTAAAACAGTTGCCGAATAGGCATAACTAATGGAGTATTGATGTAATAAATAAGGCATCAGGTCAGGGCGAAAGTTAATGCTTCCACCCTCTGCGAGAACAGGTTTGCTTAATAGAATATCAAAAGGAATGTAAGCGAGCCCGCCGTCAGGAATAACGATGAGCCGCTGAATAGCCGCAGGTGTATTGTTTAGTGCTTGTTGCAATAAATCTTTGTACAACTGATGCGCATTATTTGTGTAAGCAATATCTGTTCTATCCGTTATGGCTTGTCTTAAATCGGCTATTGCTGTATCTATTTCGTCAATTTTTGGACTAGTGTGTAATTGGATGTCATTATTTGTAATACTAAATATATACACCCGTTCATCCCCTGCAAAATACTCGATTAAGGCAGTTTGTTCGTTTATCAGTTCTTTTCTGACATCATTTATGTCAACAGTTCGCAGGTCGTATTTCAATTGGTAATAATCAGGGTATTGCTGCTCCAGCTCAGCAATGAAGTTTTGATAAATGGAGTTTTGCTCAAACAATTCTTCCTGCAAAGCAGTTAATTTAGTTTCATTTTTAGCTTCTTTTTTCAATTTGCCAATGCGCTCTTTTAAAGAATTGATATTAAAACGGAGTAGTCTTTCCTGTTCTAAGGTTTCTTCAGGAATATTGGAAAACTGACGAGCTGTTGAACTTTGCAAGGCATCGAGCAATAATAAACTTTTACTCTTTTCTGCCAGATAAAAGGCTTTTTCCAGGTGCGTTTTGTCTTTATCCTGTTGGTATAATTGATACTGAATCGCCAGTGCCTGCTCAAAGATCGGATAACTCTGCTCAATCAAAAACTGACGGGATTCTTCCGAATGATATTCTTTACGCATTTGATCCATCACACCAACTGCGGTTGTAGTATGCGTAGCCGCAGCTTGTAAATACTCAATATTCCTGTGCTTTTCATGATGTCCGACCAATGCATTTATTTTAGCATTTAATGCCAGCAATAAGACTTTTTTATTAATTGTGTTTAGCTTGGGCGCATCAAATATTTTTGTCGTATCGTATTCATCCACCAAACAGTATAAAGCCTTTTGATAAACTGCTAATGCTTTGCCGTAAGCTGCATTTCCAGCAAGCACTTCTCCCTTTTCCAGCAAATCTTCTGCTACTCGATAGTGGCGTTCGCCATAGCGTTTTCGGGTCAGTTCGACTGCTTCGTCTATGTAATTTAATGCCTGGTCAGTATTGCCTTCCAGAGCAAAAGTTTTTCCGAGTAATATTTTGGTTTTCGGATAAAAAGGATCGTTTTTAATGTGGTATTGAAGCGATTTTTCGATAAGTTTTCTGGCTTCCGCAGGATTGTTTTCATCCAGATATAAACGGGCAAACTGATTGTAATGTGTAATCAGGCTGTTTTTCAGTTTACCAAGCAGTCTTTTGTCTTTTTGTAATTTTTCATTGGTCAGACGAATAGCTTTTTTATGTTGAAAACGAGCTTTCTCTAAATCTCCTTTCAGCTTATATACACTAGCAAGGGATGAACTAATGATCGTGTTGGCATAATTCTCTCCAACTTCATCCATCATTCTTTTATTCAATTGCTCACAATGCAAAAACTCATCAATGGCTCCTTTGTAATCGCTCTTTCCTCTGGCAATATTTCCAAGAAATACATGATTGGAAATCAAAGTTTTATATTCATAGGTGCCTAAGGTGTCTGTTTCACTTAGTTCATTAATGATTTTTTTAAAATAAGTTGATGCCTTGTCAAATTCCCCTGTTTTATAATAGTAATTACCCCAATTGGTGTTGAGTGCCATGCGTGTTTCAGCTCCATATGCCAATGTATCTAAATCAATATTATTATCAAGAATTACCTCCTCTGAGTCGGTCAGATAGACATATAATGAATCGAAACGATAATGTCGCCCTGCACAATTTATTTTCCATAAATTAGCACTCAGATAGCTTGCCCAGTTCTTAGTGTCTTTGGTGGTTTTTGAGATTTGATTTAAATAGAATAGAGCACTGTCCATATTGGTATACAGGTGTTTTCCTGCTTCTCCCAGTAGGCGTTCCAGTTCTTCTTCCTGACTCATTGCGGGATTTAAAAAAGTCAGAAGCAAGAGAATAATGATGAAAAGGTTTTTGAGTTTTATTTGTTTAAACATATTCTTATTTACTAGGGGATGAGGAATAAATAATCTATACATTTACGCCTCATCCCTGATCAGATTCTATATGCAAATTAAATCATTTTACTTGACTTTATATTATAATATATCAAGACTTTAGGTTGTTCTCAAAACAATACACCAAATCAAACGTTTTAATTGCTCTATAAAATCCGAAGGATAAGCATGCAGAATATAAAAACACTTGGCGAATTGAAAGCCAGCGGCTACCAGCCCAAATCTATCAAAGAAGAACTTAGAGACAACCTCATTGAAAAGCTCAAGAACAAGGAGACTGTTTTTGAAGGTGTTCTCGGTTTCGATGATACAGTATTACCTGACATAGAAAGGGCTATTCTGTCTCGACATAATATTCTTTTGCTTGGGCTTCGCGGACAGGCTAAGACTCGTATTGCAAGACTATTAACACATCTACTGGACGAATATATACCAGTTGTGGCAGGTTCTGAATTGAATGATGATCCTGTGCAACCATTATCTCGCTACGCTCGTGATATTGTAGAAGAGCATGGTGATGACACGCCTGTTGAATGGATGCATCGGTCGGAACGCTATGTAGAAAAACTGGCAACGCCCGACGTAAGCGTAGCCGACCTGATCGGTGATGTTGATCCTATCAAGGCAGCTACATTAAAACTTCCTTACTCAGATGAACGTGTCATTCATTTTGGGCTTATTCCTCGTGCGCATCGCTGTATTTTTGTTATCAATGAATTGCCGGATTTACAGGCAAGAATTCAGGTATCTTTGTTTAATATTTTGCAGGAAGGCGATATTCAAATACGAGGCTTCAAACTTCGTCTGCCACTAGATATTGAATTTCTGTTTACGGCAAATCCAGAAGATTATACCAATCGGGGTAGCATCATTACACCATTGAAAGACAGGATAGAAAGTCAGGTATTGACGCACTACCCAAAGACGATTGAACTGGCCCGTAATATTACTGAGCAAGAGGCTAGATTGAGTGATTTTCAAAAGAAGAATATTCATGTATCAGAGGTTTTGAAGGATTTATTGGAAGAAATATCTTTCTCTGCACGTAACAGTGAATTTATAGATGAAAAAAGTGGTGTCTCTGCACGTCTGACCATAGCGGGGTATGAAAATTTACTGAGTACAGCGGAGCGTCGTATGCTTATTAATGGTGAAAAGAAAAGTACTGTTCGTATCACTGATTTCTGGGGTGTTATCCCTGCTATTACGGGCAAAGTGGAGTTGGTGTATGAAGGAGAGCAGGAAGGTCCTTATGCTATTGCTTTACACCTGTTGAGCGATGCGATTAAGAAGAAATTTCTGGAGTTTTTTCCACATCCTGATCGCTTGAAAAAGGGTGAAGAAAGAGACCCCTACGGGGCAATTCGTATGTGGTTTGCCAATGGTAATGTGGTTGACTTATTCAATGATTCATCAGATAAGCATTATAAAAAACAGCTCGATGAAGTTGCTGGTTTGGAGAAGTTGGTGACTAATTTTGGTGTGTCCAAAACAGAGAAATATCTCTATATGGAGTTGGTGCTTCATGGTCTGGCAGAGTTTAATGTAGTGAATAAGGATATGATGGAATCGAAGCTGTCTTTTCGAGATATGCTATCAAATATGCTGGATGATTTCGAGTAATTTATAGTAGAGATCATTCGCTGCGCTCATTGAGGGAAGAGAGACCTTATCGTGAGCGATATTGAGAGATGAGCGTGCGCAATATCAATGATAGCTTACAGTAACAATAACACATTAACACGACGCACAATAACACAACTTCAACACACCAACACGACGCACAATAACACAACAAAAAGGGCTTCCCAATGATGAGAAGCCCAGTGTTTGTAGTTAAATCAATATAAGGTATTGGCTGTTGACCAGCCTTTAATTTTATTTCAATAATTTATTGCTGATACTGGGATCCATTTTCTTGGCAATGCGCAGGTATTTATCTTGATTGTAAGAATCATCTAATTTGCTGTAGATGTCGGCTAAGAGTAAGTAACCATAGGCATAATCAGGGTCAAGATCAACTAGTTCCTGAGCAATTTTCAGGGCTTTCATATTATCTTCCAAATCTCTGTAAGCCAAGCCCATACCATAATAAGCTTCCTTATATGCCGAATCTAATTCTATAGCTTTTTCAAATTTTTTAATCGCCGCATTAAATCTTCCAAACTTAATGTAGGTCATACCCAAATTGTAGGCATAATCAGGGTTGTCTGGTTCCATCTCGAATGCTTTCTCGTAATTTTTAGCTGCTTGATTATATTGTTCCTTTCTGAAAAAACTGTTCCCCAGATTATAGTAAACATATCCGTCTGCATCTCCACTACCTATAGCAGACTCGTATGCTGCCGAGGCTTCTGTTTCTCTGCCTGTTTCCGAATAAATATCCCCCAAGAGGGTATGTGCTCTGCTATGCGTTTTATCTAAAGCTAATGTTCTTTTTAGTGTGGCTTCAGATTTTTGCTTTTCACCTGCTCTGTAATAAGCTAAAGCAAGATTGTAGTGGTATTTTGCATTATCTGGTGCTTCTTTTACTGCTTTTTCAAAGGATTTTATAGCCTCCTTATTACTACCAGCTTCCAGAGACGTTACACCTTCATTATAAAGCTTTGTTCTCTTACTATCCAATGCTTTTTGTGCCGCTTCAAAATCATGAGAAACAGCCAGATCATAATGTTTGCGCATTTTGGCTTCGTTTCCCTGTTCATCGTAAGCTTTGCCTAAATAGTAATGCGCTTCTCCATTGCGACTATCGGCTGAGACTACTTTTTCCAGATAAGGAGTAGCCATGTCTGCTTTTCCTGCACTTAGGTAAGATCTTCCCAGATAAGCCTGCAATTCTATATCATTCGGCTTTTGTGCAACAGCACGCTCAAAATAAGCGGCAGCCCTATCGAAAGTTTCCGAATTATAATGGATGATTGCTGCATTGAGTAAAGCATCCAAATGTTTTTCATTATAAAATAAAGTTTTATCATAAGCTTCTAATGCTGCTGCATCATTGCCCGACTTTTCTTCTATTAAACCTAAGAGATAATAATTATCTACTGTCGCTTTTTGTTCAATAGACTCCTTTGCTCTTGTTCTGCCCTCATCGTACTTACCCTGTTTATAGAGGCTTCTGGCAAGTCTGTATGCTGTTTGTCCATCTTTTGGTCCCGATTTTGCTGCCGCTTCCAAATGCTTTTGGGCAGCTTCATCATCGTCGTTGCTTGCGTGAAGCCCGCTGAGCACTAACTGAGCTTTAGTATAATTTGGATTAATTGTCAGGGCACTTTCCAAATGTTCAACAGCCTTAACTTTATTTCCAATATTATTGTAAGCCAATGCCATATTGTATAATAACTTTTCGTCGTTAGGTGTTAGTTGTGCTACTCGTTCATAGCTTTCTGTTGCTCTGGCATAATTTCCTTTTCTTTCATAACAAATTGCTGTTAGACGATGTGCTGCCACAAAGTCGGGAGAGTCGGAGATAGCTTCGCCAAAATGTACGACTGCGAAGTCATAATTATTCATATTGTAATGCTCCAGCCCCCTATTATAGGCGATCTTAGCCTCACGGGTTTGTCCGTAAGAGCTGAACATCAATAACATAAACAATAAAGCGAAGAAAATTCTCATAACAACGTTTTTACATATTTTTTGAATAATTACAAATTGAATGACAACTAACTTTAAAGTTTATCCATAAAACAAATATTGAGACATTGTTTTAATACTTTCAAAAAAAATAGAGCCACCAAAACTATACTTTAAGCTAAAAAAGTGTGACATTAAGCAAACTTTACACAGTGCTTTACGTAAGAGTATGTTTAAAATCTTATCTTTGCGCTTCTTTTGACAATACTAGATTCATTATATGCATACATCTATTAGAAATATTGCCATTATTGCACACGTTGACCACGGAAAAACAACGCTGGTAGACAAGCTTCTTCATGCAGGAGATCTCTTCAGTGAGCATGATAAACCGGGAGAATTAATCATGGACAATAATGACCTTGAAAGGGAAAGAGGGATCACTATCGTATCGAAGAATGCTTCGATGACCTACAAGGACGTAAAGATCAACATCATTGATACACCTGGTCACAGCGATTTTGGAGGGGAAGTAGAACGTGTGCTTAATATGGCAGACGGCGTACTATTGTTGGTGGATGCTTTTGAAGGTCCGATGCCACAAACCCGCTTTGTTTTACAAAAAGCATTGGAGCTGGGACTGAAGCCTATTGTAGTTATCAATAAGGTAGATAAAGAGAATTGTAAGCCAGAGGAAGTACAGGAAGCTGTGTTCGACCTAATGTTCAATCTGGATGCAACAGAAGAGCAGCTTGATTTTCCAACAGTTTTCGGCTCTGCTAAATATGGCTGGATGAATACAGACTGGCAGGAAAAAACCGACAATATCATTCCTTTGCTAGATGCCATTGTCGAACATATCCCAACACCTAAAATAGAAGAAGGAACGGTTCAGATGTTGATTACTTCTCTGGATTATTCATCGTATATAGGTCGTATTGCGGTTGGTCGCCTTCAAAGAGGTAGCTTAAAATCCAAGCAACGAGTAGCCTTAGTTAAAAAGGACGGTACTGTTACAAAAAGTAATATTCGTGGTTTATACTTGTTTGATGGTTTGGGTAAAGTAGAAGCCACCGAAGTAAAAGCAGGAGATATTTGCGCTTTATTTGGTATTGAAGGTTTTGAGATTGGCGATACTATAGCCGATGCAGAAGCACCGGAAGCATTACCTTCCATAGCTATCGACGAACCTACGATGAGTATGTTGTTTACCATCAACGATTCTCCGTTTTTCGGTAAAGAAGGTAAATTCGTTACATCACGCCACCTTAAAGACAGACTGGAAAAAGAATTGGAGAAGAACCTTGCCTTACGAGTTGAATCTACCGATTCAGCAGATTCTTTTCGGGTATTCGGACGCGGTGTTTTACACCTTTCTGTGCTTATTGAGACGATGCGTCGTGAAGGTTATGAACTACAGATTGGTCAGCCACAAGTAATTATCAAGCAAATTGATGGTAAAAAACATGAACCTATCGAAGAACTGACCTGCGACTTGCCAGAAGCCGTTTCAGGAAAACTTATTGAGATGGTCACTAAACGTAAAGGTGTCATGCTTTCTATGGAACCTAAAGGTGATCGAATGTTGCTTCGTTTTGAAATACCTTCACGTGGTATTATTGGTTTAAGAAATCAGGTGATCACTGCCAGCGCAGGTGAAGCCATCATGACGCATAGATTCCTCGATTTTCAGCTACATAAAGGAGAAATACCAAGCCGACTAAATGGTTCTTTAATTGCTTTAGAAACAGGAAAATCCATTCCTTTTAGTTTGAATAACCTGCAAGATAGAGGCAAATTTTTTATCGGCCCTAATGTAGATATTTATGAAGGTCAGGTAATCGGAGAGAACAGTCGCCCGAATGATTTAGTGGTTAATGTCACGAAAACCAAAAAACTGACCAATATGCGTTCTTCAGGTGCTGATGCCAAAGTCAAATTGGTTCCGCCGATTGAATTTACACTAGAAGAAGCATTGGAATATATCCAGGGGGATGAATATGTTGAAGTGACACCAGAGTCTATCCGACTTAGAAAGGTTTTATTGAAAGAGCATGAACGTAAGCGTGCGAAGAATGCTGCTTTGTCTAATTGATTGGCTATTGGGTTAATTTAGTAATTGGATGTAAAGCATGGCAGGAGATCGATGAATACTTTTGTTTCCTGCCATGCCCTACTAAGTACATTGTAAATTCTGTACAAGCGTATGTTTTACTCTACTACATCCACAATAGCACGGATATTCCAATTGATATTGATCTGTCCGTTAGTTCGTTGTACTAATGGAATCCAGGCTTGATCGTCTGAATCATAAGTCCAATCGCCGTTGATAGCTGCGGGTCCTATATCACAACCTAAAGTGCGCTGGTCATTGCTTTGTGAAAAACGGATACTTACCCATAAGTCCTGTCCATCAATAATATACGGTTCTGATAATACATGCCTGTTCCAACCATTAGCGCTGATGCTATTTGTTACATTTTGTATGTACACAGAATTTGAAGGTGTACCACTATTGGAGGTATATATCCTTACTTCGCAAGCCGTCGGCATATCCTGAATATAAAATTCAACCTCACTAAGCTCATCTCCGATATATGGTTCTAGCTGTGTAGCCGTAAAGCGGGCAGCCCCCTCAAAAGTTCTGGCTGGCAAAAACGGTGCAGTTACATTGTCACCATCATAACTCAAGGTAGTTATTGTATCATTTGGGGTATCATCATCTTTACAACTGTAACTTAGTAGCGATACAGCCGTAAAAAGAATAATAACTTTTGTCCATGTTGAAAGTGTTTGTAAGAACATAATAGATTGTTTTGTGTAAATCGAAAACTCATATGATAATATTGAAATTATCAAGAATCATACCTGATATTCCATAAATAGTGTATCTGATACAACCTAAGCACAAAAATATAAATCTATGAAAGATACAATACTCCGTATTGGTTTTTGCTTTTATAAGTCAAATGACGCTAGTGTTCTGTAAACTAAGTAATTGGTGGTTTTGGGCAATGAATTTTGTGTCT
>JAHDFX010000094.1 GCA_020627965.1 Saprospiraceae bacterium
CCCCTCCAAAGGGGGAAATTGTCAGCCAATTTGAAAAGTGTATAGTAACTTAATGGCTTCATACAACTTTTTCTAAGAAAAATATATCTATATATTCAATGTATTCTATCAAAACAGAGAATACACTCAAACAATTCTAAATACTGAACATGCATTTAAAAAAAATTATATTCAGCCTTTTTTTCATTTGGCTGACGGTTAATCTATGGGCTAACACCCCTGAACTTAACGCTCCGGCAAACCAGGCAACGAATGTCTCTAAAACACCATTACTCGAATGGACAGGGAGTGGAACTTCCTATACTGTAGAAGTTTATGAGTGTAGTCCAGACAACAACAATACAGGTGGCTTAGGCTTAGATAATTTCGATCTGCAACAAGGGCCAAGCTTGATTGCACAAATCCCTAATGACCTTTCAGGTATAACCTATAATGCCAATACCAATACATTATTTGCTTCTACCAATGGAGATACACGAATTCATGAGATGGATTTGAGTGGCAATTATATTCGTGAGATTATCTTGAATGGTTTTCAGGATACAGAAGGAATAGTATGGATCGGCGGAAATGATTTTTTTGTTTTGGAAGAGCGAAAAGGACGGGCTGTTCCCATAACTATAAATAGCTCCACAAGCTCTATTGCCTACCCTTCCGGCTATATTCAACTCCCCGGAACCTGGGGCAATAATCTCGGTATTGAAGGAGTTTGCTATGACCCAGCAACAAATCAACTACTTATTGTAAAAGAAAAATCTCCACTCACTCTTTATTCCTTTGAAATTCCATCAAATTTATCCAGTCCTGTGACTGTTTCTGTGACAAACCCATTTAACATTGCCAGTAATAATTTTGGTTTTACTGATTTAGCAGGTATGCACTTTCTGGGAGCTACAGCTGGTTTAAGTGAAATGAATGTAAACGATCATTTTTTTATACTTAGCCATGAGTCCAGAGCTTTAGTAGAAACAGATGCTACGGGTACTGAATATAGCAGAATTGAACTGGTAGCAGGTGGTGCTAATGGTACGATCACTGTTGATTTCCCCCAGGCAGAAGGAGTAACCGTTGATAATGACGGAAATATTTATGTCGTCAGCGAACCCAATATATTCTATGTATTATCCAATCCGAATATAGACCTGACTCCCTTTAATACAGGCACAACTGAAGTGTCTCAGAATGTTGGTGCCGCAAATTCATATGCCGTTACAACTGCACTTGCCTCCAACACAGAATATTGCTGGCGAGTACGTGATAATTCGACTGGCTTATGGTCGGAATATTGGTCTTTTACGACGCTTCCCAATACCGCCCCTAATATACAAATCGATTCACCAACCAATGGTAGTATTTTCAATGATCTTTCCCCTGTCAATATAGGTGCTCTGGCAAATGATTCAGATGGTAATATTGCAGAGATTGAGTTTTTCGTAAATGGAATGTCAATTGGAACAGTAACAGGAAGTAACACCAATATTAATTTTACACCACCTGGTGAAGGCGTATATGATGTCTATGCAATAGCGACTGATAATGAAGGAGCAACTACTACGTCAGCAGTCATACAATTTATAGTAGATTTTCCTAATCAGGCCCCTAATATCAGCTTCATCGCTCCAATGAATGGGGCTGTTTTTAATACGCTTGATCCTATTCTTATTATTGCCAATGCTGATGATCCAGATGGAAATATTGCACAGGTTGAATTTTTCATTGATGGTGTTTCTGTCGAAGTAGTCACTACTGGTTCTCCATACGCTACTGCCTTTATACCATCTGCTGAGGGAACTTATACGGTCTATGCAGTAGCTACTGATAACGAAGGGGCAATGAATACAACTGCCAGTATTGATATTACCATCGACTTACCGAATCAGGCACCCAATATCATGCTGACTTCACCTACTAATGGAGCAATATTTAATTCGCTAAATCCGATCATGATTATGGCTGATGCCAATGATGCTGATGGGAATATCACTCAGGTTGAGTTTTTTGTTGAAGGTATTTCTATAGGAACAACAACTACCGGTTCGCCTTACATGATGAGTTTCACACCTCCAATCGAAGGTGAGTATGAAATATATGCAATAGCAACTGATAATGATGGCGGAACTGCACTTTCCAGTACTATTGAAGTTGTAGTGGAATTTCCAAATCAGGCGCCGAATATCAGCCTTACCTCTCCAATGAACGGAACTGTTTTTAATACGCTTGATCCTATTATTATGATTGCCGATGCTAATGATCCTGATGGCAGTATAACGCAAGTAGAATTTTTCGTTGAAGGAATTTCTGTAGGAATAGCTTCTAGTGGCGCTCCTTATGCCATCAATTTTACACCACCGATTGAGGCTATATACAGCATATATGCCGTAGCTACTGACAATGATGGAGCAATGTCTTCCACTAGTATGATCGAGGTAACTGTAGACCTGGAAATAGCTATTAAAGAGACTGACTTTTTTAGTGATTTTAAATTATTTCCCAATCCAGCCGATGCTTATATCAATCTAAGTTTTGATGCTGTGCAAGCGATTAATAATAGCAAGATCACTATTTACGATAAACAAGGAAAGCGGGTAAAGAGTCATTCAATGGATATTCTTGCCGGACAATCTATTCATAATTTTGCTATTGAGCAACTGGCTTCCGGAGCTTATATTTTGAACATAGAGGCTGATGGACAAGTATTATTGACAAGGAATTTTATTAAGAAATAAACAAAATAGTAATCATAAAAAAAGCCACTCTTCCGAGTGGCTTTTTTTATGATTACTATTTTTAAATTATATCACAGTATTTTCAGCTAGGTATTCTTTCACCCATTTGGTCGTAACTGACTTAGGACGCTCTAGCGGGAAGCCTAAGGCTCTTGACCAGCACAACTGTGCCAGCACGCCCATTGCGCGAGAAACACCAAATAATACCGTGTAATAACTATATTCACTCAAACCATAGCTTACCAATAATGCACCGGAATGTGCATCGACGTTTGGCCATGGGTTTTTCACTTTACCCAAACCTTGCAAGATTGGAGGTACTACTTCAAATACTTTCCAGATCACTTTTACGATTTGTGAATCTGCCAGATATTCACCTGCAAAGCACTTTTGAGCAATGAAACGTGGGTCTGGCTGACGTAGTACTGCATGTCCATAACCAGGGATTACTTTACCTTCTGCCAATGTTTTATTGACATAATCAGCAATTTGCTCTTTGCTTGGATCCTCAGTACCCAATACTTCAAGCATTTTGAATACCCATTTGATTACTTCCTGATTGGCTAATCCGTGTAATGGACCTGCCAGCGAATTCATACCACTTGCCAGCGACATATATGAATCACTGAGCGTAGAACCTGTTAAATGAACAGAATGTGCAGAAGCATTTCCGCCCTCATGATCGGCATGAATAGTCAGGTATAAACGCATGAGACTCTTGAAGTCTGCATTATCAATACCTAACATATGCGCATAATTTCCTCCCCAATCCATATTCTTATCGGGCGCTATATGAGCAGACTTATGATAGCTTCTTCTGTAAATATAGGCCGCTACACGAGGAAGACGGGCTATAAGGTTCATTGCATCTTCGTAGGTAGGATCCCAATAATCTAATTTGCTCATACCTTCTGCGTAGCGACGAGCAAAATTACTATCCGATTGCATAGATACGATGGCAATACTGAACTGTGTCATCGGGTGTGTATCGGGCGAGAGTGCATCCAGTACTTTGAAAGTGTGTTCAGGTACTTCGCTACGTTCTGCCCATTGTTTGCTTACCCATTCTGCCTGTTCCTGCGTTGGTATCTCACCTGTCAGCATGAGCCAGAACAGACCTTCCGGCATCGGCTCTTTACAGCCATTTGCTTTCGGTAATAATTTTTTTAATTCGGGTATTGAATAACCTCTGAACCGAATACCTTCTTGTGCATCTAATTGCGATGTTTCCCAAACCATGCTTTTTACACCACGCATTCCGCCATATACCTGCTTGAGCGTTACATCACCAACGACTGTTGCACCATGTTCTTTTAGCAAACTTTTTACTTCTGTACGTAAGGCTGTTGCTTTCTCCTGAAATTTCTGTTTGAGAGGATCCATTTAAAATATTATTGTTTTAATTATTTGTCTTTGCCTAAGATGTCATTTTTGGTGAATATTTCCAAATGAATTCGGCGTATTTTCTTCATTCATTCAACCAACGATTCAAAGCCGCCATGACTTTTTCTTTATTTTGAGCCGTCATATTACTGATTCGGGCATCGTGATGTGCTTTTCCTTTCATTATAATACGCATAGAATCTGTTTTTCTTGAAGGGCTGACGGCTGTAGCCGACCAGGTATCCAATTCTCCATATACGTATATAATGCGGTTGCCAGATTTACGAATCCATTGATTCACTTTCTGATTAAGAGAAGCATCAAAAGGCAAGCCAAGTTTTGGTGCAAATATGGTATTTGTCGGTTCAGTAGCATATTTTAGCAAATGCCTTAGTCCTGTAGTATCAAAACCATAATATCCCAGTTCTGTCATTGCCTGATAAAAAAATGGCGCATAATAAGCGACACCTTTTTCACTGTATAAAGAGAAACCAACAACATCTATCAAATGTTCGAGCATTTCATCAACTGTTGCATTTTTTCCGGGAATATTTTCACAATTGCTCCCCCACTGCCAAAAAGCAAATGAATACTCCAACACTGCATACTCGTAGGCTGTTTCCCGACCAATAGCAAAATTTTGCCCTTTGCCAAAGCAATACCATTTCATGAAAGGCAAAATTTCTTCTCTGCGTTCTAATAAACGACGTTGAAATTCAAATATTTTTTTGCGACAAGCAGCATCACCTACACTATTCAAAAACTTATAAATTCTGGGGTCTTCTATTTCAAAATTGAGTGGCGCTACATAAGGTATTGAAATATCTACGTCTTCAGGATAATAATAACGATGATACAATGTAGTTTGTCCGCCCTTACTGATACCTGTGTTGATCCATTTTCCAGTATAAATCTGCTTAAACAATTCTACAATATGATGATGATCGTCGGCAGCTTGCCTGGTTGTAAGGTATTGCCAGTCCATTTCTTCGGGGGCTGATTCTCCGAAATATCTGTGTTCTACAATAAGCTGATTGGCATCTAGCATTTCTGCCAATTCTGAAGTGTAATGATTTGAAGCAGCATAGCCTTCTGTTATCATCACCATTGGCGTAGCAAAATCATTATGCGACAGATAAATACGTTGGTTGAATGTGGCTCCGTCAGGCTTGTTGTGGTCAATAGGTTGTTCGATTACAATCTTATAATTTGCCTGAAATGGTTTTTCTGCTTCCCATTTTTCTACGCTTACTACACTAGGTAGTTGGGTTAGTTTTTCATCTAGTGATTCCAGTACGCCGGCTTTCTGAGCGTATACTGAAAATGAAGTACTTATGAGAAAATATGTTAGAAATGGCAGAATCAGGCGCATAGCTTGGTTTGTTAACGGGTTGGTTATATTTATTCCGAGTACAAATTTACTATAAAATTTGTCATTGAACATTTATCATTGAACATTTATCGTCTTTTGTTCACAGCCCCCTAGTCTGTTCAGCTAGCCAGGCACATTCTTCTTCATTCAAATGCGGTGACAGTCTTGCATAGACTTCCTGATGGTAGTTATTCAGCCAGGTCAGTTCTTTATCTGTGAGCAGTTCAGCCTGAATAAGCTGCTGGTCTATTGGGCAAAGGGTTAAAGTTTCAAAAGTATAAAAGTCGCCAAACTGGGTCTGGCTGTGCGGTATTACATGAATTAGGTTTTCGATGCGAATACCGTAATGACCTTCCAGATAAAAGCCCGGTTCATTGCTGATAATCATACCGGACACTAATGCTGCATTTTTGCTGCTCGCTCCTGTGCCAACAGATTGTGGGCCTTCATGTACATTGAGAAAAAAGCCGACACCATGTCCGGTTCCATGTCCATAATTTTTACCTTCCTGCCAGAGTGCCTGTCGAGCTAATATATCTAGCTGAACGCCTTTTGTACCTGCCGGGAATATAGCTTGTGTAAGCTGTATCATTCCTTTTAACACCAGTGTAAAATTGCGTTTTTCGGCTTCGGTCGGTTCGCCTAGCGTAATGGTGCGGGTAGTATCTGTTGTTCCATCCAGGTATTGTCCGCCAGAATCCAGGAGATACATGCCCTTAGGTTCCAACTTTATATTCGTATCAGGCGTAGATTTGTAGTGTGGCAAGGCTCCGTTTGCCTGATAGCCAGATATAGCTCCAAAACTTTCGCCGACATAGTTTTTTTGTGCTGCTCTGAATTTATTGAGTTGATCTGAAGCAGATATTTCAGTGATATTCTCTTTTCCAATATGCTCTTCCAGCCATTTATAAAAACGAACCAGCGCCACCCCGTCACGTTCCATTACATTACGTACGCCAGCGATTTCTGTAGTATTCTTAGCAGCTTTCAAGCCTGTGCTAATGTTCATGGCTTGTATTACCCGACAATGGTTGGGAATAGCCTGACTTAGCCATAAGCTCGTTTTTCCACTATCATATAAAATACTGGTGCCTTTGGGCAAAGCATTGAGTTCCGTTTCAATATTGCCGTAAGGTAAAACTTCTATGCCTTGTTTATTTAATGCTGTTTTTATGTCGTCCGAAATGGCTTTTTGTTGTACAAATAAGCGGGCGTTTTGATGGTCAACCATAGCATAGGCAGTGACCACAGGATTATAAGCTACATCGCTGCCTCGTACATTGAATAGCCAGGCAATATCGTCTAAGGTAGTAATGAGGTGATGGCTAGCGCCCAATTGTATCATTTTCGCTCTGACTTCCTGAAGTTTTCCCCGACTGCTTTTACCACAGTATTTTTCTTCATGTAAAAACAGCGGCTTGGCAGGTAAAGCAGGACGTTCAGTCCAGTCATTGCCCAGCCAGTCTATATCCAACAGTTGGATATTTTTTGTGGCAAAGGCTCTTTGCATTCGTCCAATCAAGGCGACAGAGAATAGTCGGGCATCTAAGCCAATTCTGCTATTTTCCGGCAAGGTTTCTGCCAGCCAGTCGATGTATTCCGGGGTATGTGGAATTTTTAATTTGACCAGTTCTACACCAGTATTTTTTAATTCTTTCTCCGCCTGAATGAAATAACGGGAATCTGTCCAGAGTCCGGCGAAATCGGGCGTAAGCACCATATTAGCAGTAGAGCCTGTAAAGTCTGAGTAATGTTCTATGAGATTCCAATGTGTGGCGATGTATTCGCTTTGGTGTGGGTCGGTGTTGGGGATGATGCAGGCTGCAAGTTTATGTTTTTCGAGTTCGGTACGGAGGGCTTGTAGCTGGTTCATCTTTCATATTTTAGAAAACGGAGAAACTTAGCGGCTATCGCCAGTTTTTTGTACACGCATACTTAGTTTTTGGATACCAGGAAGCGGATTCATACGCATATACTGTTCGAGCGTGAACTGGTATTTTCCAATTTGATTAAAATAAGCATTTTGCTGAATATAGACTCTCAATTTGCAGGTTTTTCCGGAGCATTTTCCATTCCATTTACCGTTTTTTTCTGCGAAATCAATACTGAGTTTTTTACCTAAACGTTGTCCATCTGGCATTTTGGTATGAATGTACATATAGTTGTTTTGATAAGCATACTCAGGACTGTGCTCTATATCTATAATGAGGTTATAGGTACTTAAAGTATCTTGAATGTCTACGTCAAAATTTAAGGTGTCTTTGTAAGTCCATTCGGCATTAGGAATATCGTAGCTTTGTTCGTAGTAGAAGTCTTCTCCGCATGAGGTGAGGAGCAAGCTGAGTAAGATTGCCATAAATGTCAATCCTTCTATGGGCAGATAAGTCGATGGTCGATGGTCCATATCGTCGATGGTACGCTTAGAATTCCTGATGACTGAATTTTTAACTGAATCTATCTTTCACTTTACTAAAAAAGCTTTTCTCTTCTTTCCCTGGAGTGGGTTTGAAGTTACTGGCTTCTCTTAGTTTTTCAAGTATTTTCCTTTCTTCATTACTTAGTTTCTTAGGTGTCCAGATATTGATTTTTACAATCTGGTCTCCTTTACCATATCCGCTGGAATCGGGTAGTCCTTTCCCTTTCAGGCGAACGATTTTACCAGATTGTGTGCCAGCAGGAACTTCAAATTTGACTTTGCCAGTGATGGTTGGAACAGTTACGCTGGTTCCTAGTGTAGCGTCAGCAAAATTCACATGAAGCTTATATAATAAATCGGCTCCATTTCTGTGAAAATGCTCATGTGGCAATTCTTCGATATGGATGTATAAATCTCCGGCTGCACCGCCTTTTTTACCTGCATTTCCTTTTCCGCGAATAGGGTAATCCTGTAGCCCTTCCTCTACCCCACCAGGGATTTGTATATTGATGGTTTCTTCTCCGTAGGTTCTGCCTTCGCCTTTACAGCTCTTACAGTTGGCGGTAATCATTTGTCCGCTTCCACTACAGGACGGGCAAGTTGTTGTAGATTGCATTTGCCCGAAAGGGGTATTGGCTATCTGGCGTACATAACCTCCACCTCCACAGCTTTTACAGGTTTGCAGAGAGTTTTCGTCTTTTGCACCTGAGCCATTACAGGTATCACAGGTATTGTGTTTTTTGACTTTTATTTTCTTAGTAACACCTTCATTGATGTCTTCTAAGGTCAGTTTGACTTTGATTCGGAGATTACTGCCTCTCTCTCCGCTTGCACGACGTCTACCACCACGAGAGCCTCCACCAAAGAAAGCATCAAAGGGTGATCCACCCCCGGTTTGGTTGAATATGTCGCTGAATTGAGAGAAGATGTCTTCTACTGTGAATCCGCCACCTCCGCCACCGGGGCCGCTGACACCAGCATGCCCGAAACGATCGTATCGGGCACGTTTATTATCGTCATTGAGTACTTCGTAGGCTTCCGCAGCTTCCTTGAATTTATCTTCCGCTTCCTTATCATCAGGATTGCGGTCGGGGTGATATTTCATAGCTGTTTTGCGGTAAGCTTTTTTCAACTCATCCTTGCCAGCGTTCTTGGAAACCCCCAGTACTTCGTAATAATCTCTTTTTGCCATAACTTATTTACCGACTACCACTCTTGCGTAGCGGATAATTTTATCGTTTAAATAATAGCCTTTTTCTATGGTATCGATGATCTTTCCTTTCATTTCTTCTGAAGGAGCGGGAATTTCTGTCAGTGCTTCATGCAATTCAGGATCAAAGGTTTCACCGGTGGTCTCCATTGCTTTGAGCCCTTTCTGCCCTAGAGTGGTTTTCAAACGGTTATAGATCATTTTCATGCCTTCACTGACGGGTTCGATAGTATCGTCAGATTCTCCTGCCTGAATAGCTCGGTCGAAATCGTCTAAGACTGGTAATAAAGAACCTATCGTTTCCTGTGCAGCGTTTTTAAACAGGTCTACCCGTTCTCTGGCTGTACGCTTTTTATAATTATCAAACTCGGCAGTCTGGCGGATAAATTTATCTTTTAATTCTCCGACTTCCTGCTCCAGTTCAGTTTTGAGTTCTTCCAGCTCAGCTACTTTTTTTGCGTTTCCTCTCAAAGCTCTTTTTTTCTTTGGCTTTTTTTCTACTTTTATAGTGACCTGCTCTTTGGTCTCTTCAGTCGTTGGTTGTTCTTTCTTGCTCATAATTTTGCTAAAAATTATCGTTCATTCATAGATGTCAAAGTTATTGCCAAGTCTGGTCTTTAAGCCATTTTGTCACCTTATTGGCAGAAAGGGTGAAAGTTTGTCGGTAAGTGTGGAAGTTTTATGATTTTTTGGCAGAGAATAAGTTATAGACATGAGTCATTCCGAATTTTAAAAGAGTTAAAGAATGTCCATAGTCGATGGTCGATAGTCCATGGTTGGACATAGAAAATATATCAATTTACCAGATTATACACGCATTTTGTCATGCAAAATGAAAAACTGAAGGACTTTAAGGCTAAACAACAGCTATCGACCATGGACTGTTGACCATCGACCTCTTATAATTTCTATTTGACCAAAATTCGGGATGACTCATGTTTCGTATCTATTTTTCCAGCAGGGTTATCACGTCTTCCAGTTTTATGATTTTGAAGTTTTGGGCTTTTTTGGTTTTCCCATCAAAATTGAAGCCGTCCTGAACGACTAACATGCCCATTGGGAAATCGCTCCCCATATTTGCGGAAAGCACTTCCAAACCATCGGTTTCCTGTACACCATCTACTTTTCCGTCAATGATTCTAAATGAAGTTACGTAGTCATTATTTTTAAGGTCAAAAATAGCGTAAGTAAAGTTGCCCTGGCTGGATGCAATCAAATAATGTGGGGGTAGCAATGCCAAGCCTTCAATATCGAAACGGAGTGCTTTATTCGTACTGGTACTTCTTTTGAGCAGTTTACTGTTGACACTTCCATCTGAACGAGCAGAAAAAACATGAATACCTGTTTGCTCTTCTCCGACGTAGAGTTTATGCGTATTATCGTCTACCACCATGCCTTCTACCTGAGTGTCTAGTTTGAGTTTTCTGAGCACTTCACTCCTTATAGCTCCTTCATCATCCAGACCGACTTTGATTTGAAAGACATCGCCTAATTTTCTGTTGACATAGGCATGAAGTGACTTATCTTCTGCTTTGTACAGACAGAAGCCATAAGGTTTGAAATCACCTAAGCCTACTTTGTAATCAGGTGTGTTATTGATTGTACCGTTTTCATCAATGATAAACAGAACAATGGAATAGTCTTTACTGCTACCTGCCAATACGTCAACTTCTTTCCCTCCTAAAAGGACACCTTTACGGACATCTATATTATTGATTCTTCCGCAGGCTATATCTTGTAATTGCTTGCCTTGAAGATTATAAGCGTGTATTCCATGCTTCTTGTTAGAACCAAAAATCACACTTTTTTCAGGCGCTGCTTCATTGTACCAGATCGCCGGATCATCGGCAGCATCATCATCTACCAGAACACCAGTTACAGGCTCTGTTTCCATTGCTGATTTTATCGAGTTGGTGATTTCTCCCTGGGCAGTTTCTGCGTTTTTATATTCCTGCTGATCGTCTCTGGCTTCTACATTACGAACGAATGTTACTCCGCAGGCTGATAATATCATTGCTACAGCAATGAATACGAACAAATACAAAGAAGCCTGGTTTCCTTGTACATTATTTCTTAAAAGTATTTTCATCTTGACCAGCAAGTTGAGCTTATTTTGTATAAAATACAAATCTATGAACGGGAAATAAAGTCTATGTAGACTAAATGTTAAGTTTATATGAAATGGGGTTGACGATGAGGTTCAAGATTCATTTTGCTTTGCTCATCAAATACTTATTAATTTCTTCAAAACTTTGATTGACGCCAATGATATAGCCTTTTTCATCAATAAGATATTTTGTAGGAATTTCTCTGACTCCGTAGAGTTTGGCGATGGGATCACGCATGCGTTTGAGATTGGAGATATGGTATTCCCAGTCGAGGTTATATTTATCAATGGCTCTTTGCCATCTTATTTCGTCTTTTTCCAGTCCTATACTGACGATGACGAACTGGTCAGCATTTTTAAAAGTGGATGTTTTATATTTATTGTTTAATTCAACCAGTTTGGGGTTTTCCTGAAGGCAGGGGCCACACCAGCTTCCCCAGAAATCCAATAATACTATTTTTCCTTGCAGATCAGAGAGTTTGAATGGTTTTCCCTGATAGGTTTCAGCCGTAAAATCAGGTGCTTTTTGTCCATCGTTGAATTTAGGCAATTGGCGCCAGCCGATATAGCCTAAATATCCAACTATACATGTAATCAGAATGATATTGATTGCTCTCATATCTTTACAATTCTTTGATGACCTTCTTTCTTAGCTCAAAGTTTTGCCCCAGGTAATTTTTACGTACAATCTCATCAGCCGCTAATTCTTCTGGCTTGCCTGCACGCAGAATGGAACCTTCAAACATCAGGTAAGCACGATCTGTAATAGATAAGGTTTCCTGCACATTGTGGTCAGTAATGAGTATGCCAATATTTTTATTTTTCAAGGTAGAAACAATCGACTGAATATCTTCTACTGCAATAGGATCAATTCCGGCAAAAGGTTCGTCTAGCAGTATAAATTTAGGGCTAACAGCCAAGGCTCTTGCAATCTCTGTACGCCTGCGCTCCCCTCCCGACAAGGTATCTCCTTTGCTTTTACGTACTTTTTCAAGTGAAAATTCATTGATGAGTAATTCCAGTTTTTCTTTCTGTTCTTTCTGGCTCAGTTTGGTCATTTCCAGCACTGCCTTGATGTTATCTTCTACGCTGAGTTTGCGAAAGACAGAAGGTTCCTGTGGCAGATAACCAATTCCGCGCTGCGCTCGTTTGTACATAGGCAGAGCCGTAATATCATCGTTTTCCAGAAAAACATTGCCAGCGTAAGGACGGATAAAACCTACGGTCATATAAAAAGTGGTTGTTTTACCTGCTCCGTTAGGTCCCAATAAGCCTACTATCTCTCCCTGATTGACTTCAAGGCTGACATCATTAACGACAGTACGCTTGCCATATTTTTTGACTAGATTAGCTGATTTTAATTTCATGATTTACTACTAAGTAAAGCGCAGAGAATACCAAAGTATTACAAATACAATAACAGTAAAACGAGAAGGAAGTAATTTTTGTTTTGCAAATCAAGTCTGCTCAATGACATTTTTATCGTTTGATGATAATATCTTTTACATTGAGACGAAGTGTTTTCTTGCCTTTAAAATTATTTTCCTCAATAACGTAGCAAATATCGAAAGGCTTTGATCTGATTTTATCCGCATGTTTTGCCATACCAAAACCTATACCGTATTGGGTTTCGGAACGTCCTTGTTTCATGCCAAGACTTAAGTGAGATTCCCCAACAATATTGGCAAAACCTGTATCTCTAACTGTTTTACTAGAAAAGATCGGACGCATATTCTGTGGTCCGAAAGGTGCAAAATTGTTGAGTTTAGTCCAAAAATCAGGAGTAATATCTTTCAAGCGCATGAGCGCATTGATTTTCAGTGTAGGCGTAAGTTGTTCTTTCGTAATTGTGCTAGTTACCACTTCGTCCATTCTAGCCTTAAATTCATCAAGATTTTTATCCAGCATTGTTAGTCCAGCTGCATATTCGTGCCCGCCAAAATTTTCCAGTATATCAGCACAGCTTTTGATAGCTTTATGAATATCATACCCACCTACTGAGCGAGCTGATCCTGTTAATCTGCCGTCTTCAGCTTTAGTGAGTATAATAGCGGGGCGATGAAAACGCTCAACCATTCTTGAGGCAACGATCCCTAATACCCCCTTATGCCATTCAGGACGATATAATACTAAGCATCGGCGGCTCTCACTTTCCATTCTCACCATTCGTTCTGCCTGAATAGCAATATCTTTTTCTAATTTTCTACGCTCGATATTATATTCTCGCAATTTGGCAGCGGTAGCCATAGCTTTTTCCAAATCTTTTTCAACCAGCATCTCCACGGCTTCCTTACCTTCTGCCAATCTTCCTGCTGCATTGATAAGTGGACCTATTCCAAATACGACATCTACTACAGAATAAGGCTTAGAGCGTCTGGAAGTATCTCTTACAGCCTGTATTCCTGGGTGAGGATCATCATTCAATTTGCTTAATCCGAAACGGGTAAGCACACGATTTTCACCTGTCATTGGAACAATATCGCAAGCTGTGGCAATGGCTACAAAATCCAGCATATTAGCTGCTTCTTCAAGCTCCATACCTGTTTTTTGAGCATAAGCCTGTATTAGTTTGAAAGCAACTCCGCAACCACATAATTCTTTATAAGGATATTCGCAGTCAGGACGTTTGGGGTTGAGTATTGCTTTTGCCTCCGGCAATGTTTCTTCTGGTTGATGATGGTCGCATATGATAACATCAATTCCCTTTTCTGCTGCCTGAGCTACCAAGTCATTTGCTTTAATACCACAATCAACAACGATCATTAGAGTATGCCCATTACTGGCAGCGTATTCAATACCTTTTTCAGACAAGCCATATCCTTCACTGTAGCGATTGGGGATATAGTAATCTAATTTAGCTTTAAGCGGCTCAAGAAAAGCATACATCATGGCAACACCTGCAGTACCATCCGCATCATAATCTCCAAACAATAATATTTTTTCTTCACCAGATACAGCTTTCTCCAGGCGTTCTACAGCCGTATCCATATCTTTCATTAAAAAAGGATCATGAAGTTGTTCAAGGGTAGGATGGAAAAAACTTTCAACATCCTCAGCAGTTTCTACGCCCCTTTGCACCAGCAATTTGCATAGAACTGTTGCTAATTTAAGCTCTCTTTTAAGTTTATTAACTGCCTTATCTTCTACTTCTATGAGTGTCCACTTTTGCTGCATGACTGTTGAAATGAGTTTGGTTTATTAAGACTCAAAATTAGAAAACATTATCAGCATGACATAATAATAAGCCATTTATATAAAATTGGACTGCTTATTTAGCAAAAGTCAGCCCCCTTTAATGTTGCTTAAATATTTTACAAAACACAACAAAACCCTTGTTTAAATTCTTAAAATTTGTATTTTGCCAAACTTTTATTGGTTAAACAATTTAAATTAAAAACCTTTTAAATAATAAATCGCACTGTTATGAAAGTTTACGCCACAAAGGATATCCGCAACATTGTTCTTTTAGGGCATGCCTCTTGCGGAAAGACAACACTTGCCGAAACCATGCTTTTTGAGGGTGGTGGTATCAGTCGCCGGGGTACTGTCCAGGGACAGAACACTATTTCAGACCATTATGAAATAGAGAAAGACAGGGGCAATTCAATTTTTTCTTCACTGATGCATGTTGATTGGCGAGGAACCAAGATCAATATTATTGATACGCCTGGTTATGATGATTTTGTAGGAGAAGTAATATCATCGCTCAAAGTAGCTGACACGGGTGTTATTGTACTGAATGCGCAGCAAGGCGTAGAAGTTGGTACAGAGCTTATCTGGGAATACACAGAAAAATTTCAGACGCCAGTTATTTTTGTTGTGAATCAGCTTGACCACGAAAAAGCCAATTATGAGCAAACTTTAGAACAAGCACAGGCACGCTTTGGCAATAAGGTTATTCCTATGCAATATCCGCTAAATGCCGGAGACGGTTTTGACACGATCGTTGATGTGCTAAAAATGGTTGTTTATAAGTTTCCTGCCGATGGTGGAAAACCAGAAAAACAAGAAATTCCAGACAGTGAAAAAGCTAAAGCAGAAGAGATGCATCAGGAATTGGTGGAAGCTGTAGCAGAATATGATGATACATTGATGGAAGCTTTCTTTGAGAAAGGCTCTCTATCGGAAGAAGAATTGACAAAGGGTTTGAAGTTATCTATGCTCAATCATCAGATATTCCCATTATTCTGTGTTTCTGCTGATAAAAATATGGGTAGTGGACGTGTCATGGGTTTCCTTAATGATATTGCTCCCGCACCTGGTGAAAAGTCTATAGAATTGACCAATGGAGAAGAACTGGCTTGCGATGAGAATGGTCCTACAGTACTATTTTTCTATAAAACATTATCTGAGCCGCGTTTGGGAGAGGTTTCTTATTTCAAAGTGTATTCTGGTTCACTGAATAGTGGAGACGAGTTGTATAACAATCGTAGTTCAACCTCTGAGCGACTCAGTCAGATTAATATTATCAATGGCAAACAAAGAGATAAAGTGGAAACTTTGCGGGCAGGTGATATTGGAGCGATTGTAAAATTGAAGGATACTAAAAGCAATGATTCTCTGGCTAAAAAAGGTAGTGATTTGGCGGTAATACCGATAGAATATCCGGCTCCACGTATACGCACTGCCGTTGGTGTTGCAGATCAGAAAGATCTGGAGAAAATGATGGATGGTCTGAAACAACTCAATAAAGAAGATCCAACAATACTTGTAGAACAGTCACCAGAATTGAAACAGATCATTTTGAGTGCTCAAGGTGAACTTCATTTAAATATTGTTAAGTATCGTTTAGAAAAACTGTATAATATCCAATTGGAGTATAGTAAACCACGTATACCTTACCGGGAGACCATTACCAAAATGGCTAATAAATCATATAGACATAAAAAGCAAAGTGGTGGTTCAGGTCAGTTTGGTGAAGTGCATATGCGTGTAGAGCCTTTTACAGAGGGCATGCCCGATCCTTCTGGCCTCACGGTTCGCGGCACTCAGGAAGTTCCACTTAAATGGGGTGGAAAACTAGTTTTTTATTGGTGTATTGTTGGAGGTTCTATTGATGCCAAATATCAAAATGCAATTATCAAAGGAATTACCAATACGATGGAAAATGGGCCTATGACGGGTTCTTATGTACGTGATGTGCGTGTATGTGTATATGATGGCAAGATGCATGCAGTAGACTCCAATGATATGGCATTCCAGCTAGCAGCATCACAGTGTTTTAAAGAAGCATTTAAAGAATGTAGCCCTGCTATCCTTGAACCCGTTTATGATGTGGAGGTATTAACTCCCGACTCAGTAATGGGTGATATTATGGGAGACCTGCAAACAAGAAATGCCATGATTATGGGCATGGATGCTAAAGGACATTACCAGCTTATTAAGGCAAAAATACCGCTTCGTGAATTGTATAAATATTCTTCCTCATTGCGCGCATTATCACAAGGAAGAGCTAAGCATACCAGAAAATTTGCAGACTACCAACCTGTAACACGTGACATTCAGGAACAACTGGTTAATGCTCATAATAAAGAAGAAGTAGCTGTTTAACATGAGTTAAGTAAGTGCTTGGACAAAATAGAAATTACAAGAGGTCGATGGTCGACTCCCGATACTTATTGGGAATCGACTATAGACATTTTTAACTGGTGATTCGCATGACTTATGTTTAAAACAGTTGAAATATTAGCTAATATGAAAAGAGTGTCTTGTCGGAATATCCCGGCAAGGCATTTTTTATGCTTTACTTAATTTGTTTCTTTCAGGTATTTTTTTGTACTTGTGTCCAGACAAAATTTAAACCATGTACAAAACCAATATAAGCTATTTGCTCCTGATCGTCTTTCTGATTGTTTCATGTAACAGAAAGACCACACCATCAGCACAGACCTCCAATTTTCCTGAAAAATTATCTGTGATCGCTTTCGGCTCCTGCAATAAACAGAATAAACCACAACCTTTATGGGAAGCTATTATCCAAAATAAGCCTGATTTATGGATATGGCTGGGTGATAATATTTATGCCGATACAGAAGATATGAATCTTATGCGCCAGAAGTATGAAATGCAATTAGAACATACTGATTACAAAAAACTACTCAACACTTGCCAGGTCATAGGTACCTGGGATGACCATGACTATGGCGAGAATGACGGTGGAAAAGATTTTCTTAAAAAAGAAGAAAGCAAAGAACACATTTTAAACTTTCTACATGTAGCTCAAGATGCTGAGGTTCGCAAGCGTCCAGGAATTTATCAGAGTTATACAATTGGTAAATCTCCCCGACAGGTAAAGATTATTTTACTGGATACCCGTTCATTTAAAGACGATATTGAAAGAAAAAAAGAAATCGGCTACATTCCTGATGAAAATGCAGAAATATTGGGTAATGCCCAATGGCAATGGCTGGAAAAAGAACTCAGTAATAATGCTGCTGATCTGACTATTATTGCTAATGGTACACAATTTTTGCCGGAAGAGCATAAATATGAAAAATGGGCAAACTTTCCGACAGAGCGAAATCGTTTTATCAACTTATTGGACGAAACTCAATCTAAAAATGTTTTTCTACTTAGTGGAGACAGGCATTTTGGTGAAATATCCAGTCTGACTACACCCAATAATAAAATTCCAATATATGAGGTGACTTCAAGTGGCATGACACACTCATACGCAAGCCTGAAAGATGAGCCTAATCAGCATAGGGTCGGGAATTTTACCGGTCAACTAAATTTTGGGCTGATGCTTATTGAATGGGATTCACCAGTGCCCAATGTACATCTGCAATTGCGTGGAGAGAATAATGCGATCAGGGAAGATGTACAGGTAGAGTTGAATTAATAATATAAACATTGTGAAACTAAAGTCTTGTTAATTACCAACTTTTAAGAACAATTCCCGTTATAAATAGGTAGCTTTGCACAACTAACTTGTACGCTTATTAATTATTACTTAACATTGGACTACTCCATCAGATGACTTATCACAATACCAAATTGGAAATTCCTCGGACTATTCCATTGCCTGAAATCGGAGATATTCATCAAGTGATGGAACGTACTTCAATACATATTTACCATTCTATTTCCGAAGTTCCTGTCCTCTGGGATAACATAGTTCCCGAAGGTCGATCCTTCTTAAGAAGTAGTTACCTGACAGCATTAGAAACAACTGCTCCTGAGGGTATGCAGTTCTGCTATATTACTTTTACAGTTGACAAGCATCCTATTGGAGTAGCTGCTTGCCAGATCAAGTACTTTAAGGGCAATGAAACCTTTGGAGAACAGGTGGAAGCAGAAAAAGATCCGTGTTATTTCAAGGCAGTATCACGCTATTTCAAAGGTTTGGTGACTCGTCAAGTAGAATTTTACACACTGGTGTGTGGCAATTTATTATTAACAGGCGAACATGGTTACTTTTTTGATGAGCGTATTCCTCAACAATCTGTTATTCAATTGGTAGAGAATGGGCTGGAAAAAGCAAAAAAAGATTTACAAAAAAGAAAAACCCCTATTTCCCTGACTTTATTGAAAGACTTTAAAAGCTCTACTCGGGAAAATATTGCTTCTAAGCTTGTAGATCATAAATATCTCGAATTTACTGTTCAGCCTGCAATGGTGCTGGATATTCGCCCGGAATGGAATAGTTTTGAAGACTATCTGGCTGCAATGAGTTCAAAATATCGTGTAAGGGTGAAGCGAGCTTATAAGAAAGGAAAAGATTTTGTTCGTCGTGAACTGAACTTCGAAGAAATAGAAGCTAATGAAGTCAGAATCTTTGAACTATATCAGGGTGTTTCTAAAAATGCCACTTTTAATACCTTTATTCTACATCCCAGCTATTTTACGGCACTCAAGCGTAATCTGAATGACAAGTTCAGGTTATTTGCTTATTATCATGAAGAGAAACTTGTTGGTTTTTATACAACAATTCTCAATGGAGATGAATTAGAAGCTCACTTTTTGGGCTTTGAATATGAATATAATCGTAGTGCGCAGATTTACCTGAATATGTTGTACGACATGGTTAAGCTCGGACTGGAAGAACGGGTACATCAGGTTTTTTATGCCCGTACAGCCCTGGAAATCAAAAGTTCTGTAGGTGCTGTGCCACATGAAATGTATTGCTACATGCGCCACCGCAATAGCTTTCCCAACAAGTTTCTAAAGAATTTCTTCGACTACCTAAATCCTGAAGAAGAATGGACACAAAGACGCCCGTTTAAGGAACAGAACACTCAGCAATCTTAGTACATTGTAAACTAAACTTAGTTGGCAAAATTTAGTGTCTGAGCTACAGAAGGGCAATGTTTCATGACGGCTACAATTCTCTCATCAACATAGCTCTGAATCTCTTTGCTATTCATCTTGGCAATTTCTCTGTCTTTATAACGCAGGAAACGCGTATCAGAAATACATGCATTCATTTTTGCGGTAAGCTCAAAACGAGATTGGCTTAATTGATTGACTTTTTGGGCATTATAGGTGTTGCTTCGAGCTGCCATCAATTTATAGGTAGCATCAGCCACAGGGCTGGCGCATTTACAATATTTAATAGCTTCTTGTTCTGCTAGTGAATATTCTTCATGCTTGTTACAAGAAAAAAATAATACTGTACATGCTACAAGGCATATAAATGATGTTTTCATAGTGTAGTGTTTATCTTCATAAGTTGCTATACAAATATATAGTTTTTAATTATAAAAATAAACACCTTAGCCCTTGTTCAAATGTTAAAACATTGAACATACACCATAGAAAGCTATTTTGCTCTGGATTTTATCCAGCAAATCAACTAACAAAGCATTAACTAATTGTTAAATATTTATAAAAAAAGAAAAAAAGCCATGCAAGTGAACCAAAAAAAGCTGATATTTGTTGTATGTCATGATTGAGTAAAAAACAACACTCCATCATTCTCAGCAACACTACACCTATGAGTAACAAATTCAAAACATTGTTCGTTTCTTTATTACTTAGTCTTAGTATCGTTTCATTTTGTTATCTGAATTTCTGCCCATCAGTTCAATCTGCAGTAGAAACAGAGTATTCAGAAGAATTTACTGAGTCAGAATCGTCAGACCTCCATTTCTTTCTTCCTGAAATGGAATTAATTAAGCAAGGGCTAAGAAAAGTTGCTCCTGTTTTCAATTAATCGACTAGATAAAGACGCATAGTTACATTCTTCTGCGGGCGATCATTTTTTGTCCGTACTGCCGTTATTTTGTCTATCACTTCCAAACCATCCACTACTCTGCCAAATACGGTATACTCCATATCCAATTGAGGTGTTCCTCCATATTCCAGATACATACGGCGTTGTTCGGGGGAGTATTTAAAGCCTTTACTATTTTCATAGCTAGTCAATTGATTCTCTGTGCAGGTGCTGCCAGCTACGATATAAAACTGTGAGCCAGAAGATGCCTTTTCAGGATTATTATCACGAGCCGCCGCCAATGCGCCACGAACATGAACTGCTTCATAACTAAATTCTGCTGGAACCTTATAACCAGGTTCACCGGTGCCAATTTTTTTACCTGGTGTTGCATTCCTTGAATTTGGATCACCGCCTTGAACCACAAAACCGGGAACAACCCTGTGAAATAAGAGATCATGATAATACCCCTCTCGAATCAGTTTCAAGAAATTTTCCTGATGTTTGGGCGCTTCATCGTATAATTCTATGGTCATGTTGCCAAACTCTGTCTCCAATATAACGGTACAGGCATTTGGCGGGCGAATAGCTATATATTCTTGGCTTACAGATTCTTTATCACCTTTTTTAGCTTTTAAGGTCACGAGGTAATTCCCTGATTCTCTATAGGTATGATCTACCTGAAGGGTATCTAACTCGGTTCCATCTCCAAAATCCCATTCATAAGCTTCTCCCCCACTAGATGTATTTTCAAATGCAATGGTAGCTGGTGCTGTGTAAGTTGTCTGAGGATGTTTAAAAGCTGCTTTAGGTACACCACAAGCCGATAAAAACAGGCTAGTTAGTGTGAAACCCCATATTTTATGTGTTGTAAATATTCGTTCCAAAGTTTTGTATTTAAATGTTTTGACAATACTGTGTATTGATTTTTACTTTTGCATATCATTGATAGAGTAAATACATCGTATTGTTTGACAACAAAGTGTTAAATTTGCCCTATTAAGGAATAGTAAAAAAATAACATACCGATTTGATGCGATTCTTTTACCATTCCTAAGTAATTAAATATATTTAATCAAATAAATAGCATGTACAGAATAGTATTACTTTTTACTTTTATCGCCGCCCTATCAGCCTGCAAAAATGACACCCAAGTTAAGAATCCTCCGACAATTACACTGGATGTTCCGGTTTTTAATGAAGATATGGCTTATCGTTACATTGAAAAGCAGGTATCTTTCGGGCCACGTGTACCCAATACGCCTGCGCACGATTCCTGTGCTGAATGGCTTAAACGTGAATTTTACGAATTAGGTGCAAGAGTGTACATACAACATGCCGATGTGAAGGCTTACACTGGAGAAATATTGAAAGCTAAGAACATCATCGCCTCCTACAATCCAGAGGCAAAGCGCCGTATTATGCTGTCTGCTCACTGGGATTCTCGTCACATGGCAGAGTGGGATGCTGATCCGGAAAAACGTATGAATCCCATTCTTGGTGCTGATGATGGCGGTAGTGGCGTAGGTGTATTATTGGAAATTGCCCGTAATGTCAATCTCCATAAAATGGAATATCTCGGTATTGATATTGTTCTCTTCGATGCAGAAGACTGCGGTCAGCCTCGTGGGGGAGGCGGTTTCCCTGAGCAACAAGATACCTGGTGCCTTGGTGCACAGCATTGGTCGAAAAATATGCATGTAGCCGATTATAAGCCCATGTATGGCATTTTACTGGATATGGTCGGTGCTAAGAATGCCTATTTTGCCCGTGAAGCCAAATCTATGGAATACGCTCCTGATGTGATGAATAAGGTTTGGAAAGAAGCCCAACGTGCCGGCTATGGCAACTATTTCGATTATGCTGAAATTCCAGGACTTATAGACGATCATATCTATGTCAACCAAATTGCAGGCATTAAAATGATCGATATTGTAAATCGCCCTCCTGGCAGTCAGACAGGCTTTGGACATTACTGGCATACACATGATGACAATATGGACGTCATTGACAAAAAGACTTTGAAGGC
>JAHDFX010000365.1 GCA_020627965.1 Saprospiraceae bacterium
AAAAACTAAAGCGAATATCCTGATTGTCAATATACTGGATGTATGAGCTTTATGTAGATTTACATTTGACTGATAAAAGCAAAAACCAATACGCAGTATTTAAAAAACAAAATTATGTCGAACAATTCTTCTTTTTTTGAACGTGCCAGCCATTGGCTGAAGACTTCGGTTACTATACGATTATTGACCATCGGTATATTAATATTACTGTTGCTGATTCCTGTTTCTATGGTGCGCAGCCTCATCAAAGAACGTGAGTACCGTAAAACTAATGCGATCAGCGAAGTCAGCTCTAAATGGGGCAAACGGCAAACTATCAATGGCTTGGTACTAACCATTCCTTACCTTACATATATAAAAGTGGTAGAAGATGCAAAAAATGATAAGTATAGGATGGAGCCTGTCCGTAACTATGCTCACTTCCTTCCACATCAATTGAATATCAATGGTGATGTTATTCCTGAAAAACGTTATCGGGGGATTTATGAAGTGGTCGTTTACAATAGTAAAGTTAAGCTGGACGGTAATTTCACCATGCCTGATTTTGATGTTTGGAATGTCAAAAGTAAAGATGTCCTCTGGGATGAGGCTTTTGTTGCTTTGGGCTTATCAGATATGCGAAGTATTCAGAATAATGTTGCTGTAAAATGGAATGGGGAAGACTATATGTTTAATCCGGGCATAGAGGTCAAAGATGTTATAAAAGCAGGAATGAGTGTAAGAGTACCTGTTGGTGAAAAAGAACAAAAAGACACTAAATGGACTTTTGAAATGGCATTGGATTTTAATGGTAGTTCCGCTTTGAATTTTACACCATTAGGTAAAAACACAGTCGTAAAACTTAAGTCTACCTGGAAAGACCCTAGTTTTGATGGGGCTTTTTTACCTGATGACCGCATTATCAATGAGGATGGTTTTAATGCTGAGTGGAATGTGCTTCACCTAAATAGAACTTATCCGCAAAGTTTTAAAGGTTCGACCAGTGGTATTGCAGAATCGGCTTTTGGGGTTAATTTGATCGTTCCGGCAGGAGAATATCAAAAAAGTATGCGTTCGGCAAAGTATGCTGCGCTTTTTATAACGCTGACTTTCATGCTGTTTTTCTTTGCTCAAATTATGAATAAAGTACGTATTCATCCTATACAATACATAATGGTCGGGTTGGCACTTTGCATTTTTTATACACTACTGATCGCCTTATCAGAGCACATTCCTTTTCAATGGAGTTATCTGATCTCCAGTTTTGCTATTATCAGTCTGATTGTTATGTATGCCCATAGTATTTTCAAAAATATAAAACTAACCAGTATTATAACGGGTATTCTGGTGATCTTATACGGCTTTATTTATGTCATTATCCAATTACAGGATTATGCTTTATTGGTCGGAAGTATCGGGCTTTTTATTGTACTGGCAGCAGTGATGTATTTGTCAAGAAAGATTGACTGGTATAATATACAGACGACTAAAGAAGGATGACTTTTTAGTAGGCAAACGCCAAAATGCAACATAAGTGAAAGAAAATGCAACATAAGTGAAAAAAGCATAATGTTTGGTAGTCTATATTTGCATTGATCTTAATTCAGCATTACAAATGCTTAAACTTAAAAATCAATGCACTTATGAGAAACTTAATCCTTGCTATTAGCATTATTCTATGCACAAGCTTTAGTCTGCAAGCCCAGAAATACCTCGACATTGAAGGTGATGGTTCATTGACCGGAAATCTTGGTGTAGGCGTAAATACGCCATTGGAAAGACTCCACCTTAATGGAGGTATTTTATTAGGCAATACTGTCAATACCAATAATGGTACGATCCGCTTTACTGGCAGCGACTTTGAAGGTCGTATCGGCGGTACTTGGATTTCACTGACCGGAGGTGGAGGCGCCTCTCCCTGGACAGAAAGCAATTCTAATATTTTCTTTAATGGCGGTAATGTGTATATCGGAAATACCGGCTCTCCATCCTTTTTACAGGTAGATGGTACTGCACAATTTGGCGATCAATATCGCACCTTCTATACGCCACCCTGGACACCTTCCAATTCGAAGGTGATTGCAGGTGTATTCGATGGTAAAGATACTGATGCACCCGTAGTCCGATACCTGGCACCTGGTGGAGAATATACAGATGTCGGTGTGAATGTTGACGGAGACTTTTTAGTACAAACTCAAGATATAGAACGTTTCCGAGTTGATTATGCTACAGGCGATGCTACTCTAGGCTTAACGAATGATCTATCTACCTTGTTTGTCAATGGCTATATGCAAGTCACCCGTCCCAATTTCAACTCATTTTATGTTCCTGGCTGGGCAGCAACTCCCAGAAAACAGGTCTTTGCCGGAGTTTTTGATGGACAAGGTACTTATGCACCATTACTCAGGTTTGCAGGTCCTAATGCAGAATACACAGATATTGGGGTAGATACGATGGGTAATTTTGAAATACAAACCATCGGTACGCCTCGCCTTACCGTCGATTATACTACTGGGAAAGTCGGTATAGGTACAAGCAACCCTACTGAACAGTTAAATGTAGTCACTACATCTAGTGAAATTGCCATACACGGTGAAGGGGGCTATATGGGCGTATTTGGCGAAGCGCTGGACAATGATAACAGTAATAAATATGGCGTATATGGAATTATACCAGGCGGAACAGGTACAGGAGACAATTATGGTTTATATGGTTCTGCTAATGCAGGTGGCGGTACTGCTTATGGTGTATTCGGAAGTGCCAGCCCCATGAGCGGAAGAGCTTACGGCGTGTATGCACAAGGTGATCTAAAAGCGACTAACAGGCTTTTTGTGAATACGACAGAAGCCGAAGAAGATAATGATACAGATAGAGAAATGGTGGTGACTGGTGAGGCGATCATAACAGGTAATTCGGATGGAAGAATTCCTCTTCAAGGTATTTATACAGGCTCATCCAGTGACATTCCAGGAGTATATGGTGTAAATGATGCTAATGATTATTATGGCTATGGAGTATATGGAAAAGGTGGCTACATAGGCGTATACGGTCAGGTTAATCCGACTGGAGATGATAGTTATAGAGGGGTGATGGGAATAGTGGATGGAGGAACAGGTGAAAATGCTGGTGTTTATGGTGCAGCCTCGGGCAGTGGAAGAAATTATGCCTTTTATGGTTCTGGCGACCTAAAAGTAACTAGTCAGGTATTTATTGGAACGAATACTACTCAAGAGGATGCAGCTTCAGACTACGAGTTGGTGGTGGATGGAGAGGCCATCGTAGAAGAACTAGTCGTAGAATTATCTGCCAACTGGCCAGATTACGTTTTCAAAGAAGATTATGATCTTAAATCGCTTTCAGAAGTCAAGACTTTTATTGATGAGAACGGTCATTTACCTGAAATCCCAAGTGCAGCAGAAATGGAAGCCTCAGATGGCGTAGCCGTTGGCGAAATGCAGCGTATCCTTTTACAAAAAGTAGAAGAATTGACCCTGTATATGATCGAGCTGGAAGAGAAAAATAAAGCTTTAGAAGCACAGATTAAAGCACTTCAAAACAAATAAGATTATGAAATATTTTTCAATCATTATACTAAGGAATGACGTGAAAATAAATTTACGCTCTGACTTGCTCTTTTTTTCTTTTTCTGCGTTGCAAAAAGCCTTACGTAGCTCAG
>JAHDFX010000095.1:0-1158 GCA_020627965.1 Saprospiraceae bacterium
GTGGGTATTCTGCAAACGTTCAAAAAATATTACCTAATGAAAAACTAAAGCGAATATCCTGATTGTCAATATACTGGATGTGTGAGCTTTATGTCGATTTACATTTGACTGATAAAAGCAAAAACCAATACGAAGGATTGTCAAAGCATTTGTTAAGCTATTCAAAATTAACTTTCTATTAGTATAATGGAATAAGGGAATCGTATATCTTTGCAGCGCTTTATTTACACAATAAAAATAGAACATGTCATATATTTTACTTGTCATATTCACATTGGCTTTTGGAGCTGGTTTATATAAAATGTTTGAAAAAGCCGGAGAGCCGGGCTGGAAAGCAATTGTTCCGGGACTGAATTTGTATACCTGGATACAATTGACTGGTCGTCCAATGTATTGGCTATTATTATTGCTGGTGCCAATTGTAGGAATTTTTATTTTTGCCTACATGCTGATTGATATGGTCAAAAGTTTTGGCAAATATGGCTTTCTGGAACACGGTGCTGCCATTGTCGCTCCTTTTATTTTTTATCCTTATATCGGTTTTAGAGAAGAAGAAAAATATCTGGGTAAGGCTGTAGTAATGAGTGAGGAAAATCCAATTAAAAAGTCGGTGATACGGGAATGGGCAGAAGCAATTATTTTTGCGGTATTTGCAGCCACATTCATTCGTATGTTCCTGATAGAGGCTTACACAATCCCAACACCTTCTATGGAGAGTTCCATGTTAGTGGGAGATTTTCTTTTTGTCAGCAAGTTGAGCTACGGTTCTCGTATGCCTGTAACACCTATACAATTCCCATTGGTACATAATAAAGTTCCGGTCATTGGAACAGAGTCTTATTCGAAGGCAATTCAATGGAAATACAGAAGACTTCCAAAGCTTAGAGAAATAAAGCGTTATGATCCTGTGGTTTTTAATTTTCCAGAAGGAGATTCAGTTGCTTTTCACAAAAAATCAGGAGAACAGGATATACATTATTATAGCCTGTTGAGAAACATAGGACGTAAGAGTGTAGAACGGAATTTTGATGTAGTAGCCCGCCCTCTGGATAAGCGTGATAATTATATCAAGCGTTGTGTAGGGATTCCAGGTGATAAAATTGAAGTTAAGCAGAAGACTTTGTATGTAAATGATGAAGTAGCTCGAAAACCAGAAGG
>JAHDFX010000095.1:1258-22312 GCA_020627965.1 Saprospiraceae bacterium
GTAACGATTCCTAAAGCGGGAGAAACGATAAATATAGGGCCGAAAAATATTGCTGTCTACGAGCGTGTTATTCGTGATTATGAAGGCAATGATCTGACAATAGGAAGAGGGAGTGTCAAGATCAATGGAAAGCCAGCAACCAGTTATACTTTTAAACAGAATTATTACTGGATGATGGGAGATAATCGTGATGAGTCGCTTGATTCCCGTTCATGGGGTTTTGTTCCTGAAGATCATATCGTGGGAAGACCTTTATTTATCTGGATGTCTTTGAAAAATGGTAGCCTTGGGCAGGGAGTACGTTGGAATCGTGTCTTTACTAAGGCGGATAAGATGAATTAGACGATATTCCACCTGAGAAAATTATAGATGAAGTCATGGCAACTCAGCAATAGCTGCCATGACCTTTTCTATTTTACGACGCATATCGCCTGCGCTACCTATATAATTATTGGCAATAATAGAGAAAGCGACTAATTTACCTGACTTAGTTTCAGTATAACCTGTGTAGCTTCTTACAGCTTCCATATAACCACTTTTTGCCCTTAGTTTCCCAGCCGCTGTAGTACCTTTGAACATGTTTTGCAATGAGCCACTTTCTGCCGCTACGGATAATGAAGCATTAAAGCTTTTATAGGTTTTCTTGTCTTTAGCGATCTTGCGAAGTATGCTGGCAAATTGTTTGGTGGAGACGGCATTACGAGGTGACAAACCACTACCATCCTTTATAATTAAGCTTTCAGTGCCAATGCCTCTGTCGCTCCAATATTTTTTTACGACTTCCAGCCCAGCTTCAGTTGTGCCACGCTTTAGCTTTACGCTGCCCATTGTTTTTAACAGGCTTTCACAGTATAAATTGACACTCTTAATGTTGGCTCTTTCTACAATATCGCTAAGCTTTGGTGATTTTACCGAATATATCTTTGTACGTTTGTTGTTACTAGCCTGATTTTGAAGCTCCAATTGTCTTTGGGTAGTGATACCGCCTTCATTTTGAATATTCTGAAGCTGCAAAGCTTTGCTAAGATGCCAGGCTGTAAAAAGGGCAGGTTCTGGTATGGAGCCTTTGATCTTAAATTCCTTTTTCCCGATCGGCAAGGTGCCTCTTATGTAGCGTTCGTTGGTGTAAGGCGCTCCAAAAATATAGGCATTATCACCTGATTTAGCACCGGCAGAAGTTAGTTCATTCAATAATTCGAGATTAGGGATCTCTGGACTGACTCGCTTTACTTTTGGTCCTTTGTCCAGGCTTGGCGATAATTGAAAATGAATGTAATATAGATTTTCATTGATGTTCAAACCATGTGTTCCGCCCCCATAGTAATTCCCCATATCTTCCCATATCCAGGTACGCCCGGTGGCGGCAGTTTCAAAATAACTGGCATCTCCGACAATGTATCCATCAATACATTGAATACCAGCTTTGTGTATTGATCGACTAAGTTCATTCATTAATTCCTCGAATGATTTTACACCTTTCATGTCATTGGAGCCTAATGTAGGATCACCTTGTCCTGTAATGTATAAATTTCCTTTTAATGTACCATCAGACGTGATTTTTCCATCGTATTCCAAACGGGTTTCATAACGATAATCATCGCCTAAAACGCCCAGTGCTGTTGCTGTAGTAATGGTTTTTAAAGAGGATGCCGGAATGAGTCCTAAGTCCTGATTATGCTGCGCAATGACTGTGTTGGCTTCTACATCTATAGCACAAAATCCTAGCCCGGCATGCTTCAGCATTTTGTCTTTAGACAACTGGTTAATGGCAGATTGTAAGGTGTTTTGTCCGGAAAGCTGCATAGATAAACAAGAAGATAAAAA
The DNA here is from genome assembly GCA_020627965.1 of Saprospiraceae bacterium. Lineage (GTDB taxonomy): Bacteria > Bacteroidota > Bacteroidia > Chitinophagales > Saprospiraceae > JAHDEO01. Next base: position 3,083 of record JAHDFX010000095.1, read on the forward strand.
TAAAAGAAGAATAGAATATCTCATATTATTTATTTTAGCCACTAAGTTAGTAACAATACTCCGTATTGGTTTTGCTTTTATCAGTCAAATGTACTGCCTTACAAATAAAAAGCCTGTCTATTAGAAACAGACAGGCTTTGAGTAAAATATTTTTGAACAACTATTTTCCTTTCAGAATATTTCTGGAAATCACTAGTTTTTGAATTTCAGAAGTTCCTTCTCCGATGGTGCATAACTTTGAGTCACGATAGAATTTTTCTACAGGGAATTCTTTGGTATAGCCATAACCGCCATGAATCTGTACAGCATCTGTAGCGATCTCCACACAAGCCTCAGAAGCATAGTATTTTGCCATTGCAGAAACAGTAGTTACTTTTTTATTATTATTCTTTAAATAAGCTGCTTTACGGGTTAGTAATTCGGCTGCTTGTATTTTAGTTGCCATGTCTGCCAATTTGAAAGAAATTGCCTGAAAATTAGCGATAGGCTGACCGAATTGCTCACGTTCTTTAGCATATTTTACAGAAGCTTCGTAAGAACCTTTAGCAATACCAAGCGATAAAGCTGCAATAGAAATACGCCCACCATCCAAAACTTTCATAGACTGAATGAAGCCATCACCTTCATTGCCCAATAACTGACTTTTATGGATACGACAATTTTCAAAAATCAATTCGGCAGTCTCACTGGCTCGCATCCCCAATTTATCTTCTTTTTTACCAGAACGAAAACCAGGTGTACCATGCTCAATGACAAAAGCCGACATACCATGACTATCCAAAAGCTCTCCGGTACGGACGATGACAACAGCACAATTACCTGATTTACCATGTGTAATCCAGTTTTTGCTACCATTAATTACATAGTAATCACCATCTTTTTCCGCGACACAACGCATTCTTCCTGCATCACTTCCCGTGTTCGCCTCTGTTAATCCCCATGCACCGATCCATTCACCAGTCGCTAGTTTAGGTAAGTATTTACGTTTTTGTTCTTCATTTCCAAATTGTAAAATATGATTGGTGCAGAGCGAATTATGTGCAGCAACGGATAAACCAATAGAGCTACATACCTTGGCAATCTCTTCAATAATAGTGATGTATTCCTGATAACCCAAGCCTGCTCCTCCATATTCTTCAGGAACTAAAACACCTAGAAAGCCCATTTCTCCGAGTTTGTGCATAACATCTACAGGGAAATGCTGTGCTTCATCCCATTTCATCATATCAGGGCGGATGTGTTGCTCCGCAAAATCTCTTGCGCTATCAGCAATTATTTTGAGGTCGTTATTTACTTCTGTAGAAGGTACCATTATCTGTGTTTATTTTTTATCGTTATTTTATTTCTTTTTGGGTAAAAAAGTTTACAAAATTAAAGCTTTTTAGATTAAAACTGAATAATTGCCCGAATTTAATATTGTAATGATATAGAAACACTTTTGGGTGCCGTCTGTTCAAAGACATTTTGTAAGTTTGCCAGATACAAACAATTTTTATGCTATGAATATCAAATTTCCAGATAATTTCCTGTGGGGAACTTCCACGGCTGCTGCCCAAATAGAAACTGCTTTTGACCATAATTGGAAGGGCTTTAAATCGCGTGATGGCTATACTTTTGAGCGCACCAGCGATCATGAAAAAAGAAGAGACGAAGACCTGGAGTACATTAAGCAATTTGGTACGATATATCGTTGCGGAGTAGATTGGTCGAGATTACAACGTGCGCCGATGGCTGATTTTGAGCCAGATGTTGTGCAGGAATATCAGGATTTTTTCAAGAAACTAAATGAAGCAGGCATGAAAATCATGTTTGTTATCCATCATTTTTGTAACCCAACCTGGTTTGAACAGAATGGAACATGGCTGAACCCTGAGAATGTTCCTGCTTTTCTGGATTATGCTAAGAAATGCGTAGAACATTTTGGAGAATATGCCTATATCTGGAATACATTTAATGAGCCTGGAGTGTATGCTATGAATGGCTTTGTGGTCGGTAATTTCCCACCATTAAAAAAGAGTTACTTCAAAGGAAATAAAGTCTTAGAAAATATGGGTAATGCCCATGATGAATTATATGATTATCTGAAAGAAAAATATCCGAATAAAGAAGTCGGTATATCTAAGAATACCTGTTATTTCTTTGGTACAAACTGGCTGGGCAAACGAGTCGCTAAGTTTGTAGACTGGTGGTTCATAGACAAGGTAGCCAGCCATTTTGAAAAGAATGATTTCTGGGGCATTAGTTATTATGCTTATATACCTTTTACGCCTTTGCCAGTGACTTTTATTGATACCCCCGAAAAGTTGGAAAAAATGGGTATCCCGCACGATAAAATGTGGGGCTATTATCCGAAAGGATTGAAAGAAATTTTACTTCGTTTTCACAATAAGTATAATAAGCCTATCATCATCACTGAGAATGGTGTTTGTACAGAAGACGATGCTTTCAGACAACAAAGCATTAAGGATTATCTTGGGGTTTGCCATGAAGCTATGCAGGAAGGTGTTGATATGCGTGGATATATCCATTGGACAACGATGGATAATTTTGAATGGAATCTGGGCCCAACTTATCGCTTTGGGTTGGTTCGTATAGATTTTGATACGATGGACAGGACAATGACAGGAGCCGGAGAATTTTATAAAAAAATAACACAAGATAATGGGTTCGCCATTTGAAAAATCACTAAGTTTAAGTCCAAATAATTAAACAAAGACCATGTTAAGAAAAACCTACTTTGCATTTTTATTTATCTGCCTGAACTATGTGGTATTGGCACAAAATGGAACTCCGCAACGAGCTGGTGCACGTGGTTCGGGGATGGGTGATGCTTCAGTGACTTTTCAGGATATTAATAGTGCTTTCAGCAATCAGGCCGGTTTAGCTTTTATAGATGGGTTGAGCTTTACTGTTTTTGGTGAACGCCGCTTCCTTTTGGCTGAGATCAATTCTTTCTCTGCCGCAGCAGCTATGCCCACAAATTCAGGTACTTTCGGGCTCGCAGTGAATTATTTTGGATACACTAATTATAATGAACAAAAGATCGGACTGTCCTATGCGCGTCGCTTGTTCGAGCATGTCGGAATTGGAGCACAGATAGATTACATCGGTACAAGAATTCCTGAATATGGTACAGCGAGTTCTATAACTTTTGAGCTGGGAACACAAGCTCAGATACTGGAAAAAGTAATAGTAGGAGCGCATATCTTTAGTCCAATAAGAGTAAAACTTACCGAAGATGACCGAGATATTATACCAGCTCAATTAAAAGCTGGTTTTTCTTACCTGCCATCTGATAAAGTAACACTGGCATTTGAAGTAGAAAAGGATATTGATTATAAAGCTTCTTTCAAATCTGGTGTAGAATATAGAGTAGTAGAGCAATTGTCACTTCGTGCAGGCTTAGGTACCGAACCCGTACAAAATAGCTTTGGTATAGGCATACATTTACCCAATCTGGATATTGACTTTTCAACGCTGTATCATTACGAACTGGGTTTTACGCCAGGTATTTCCATTGCTTATGGTATGCGTAAGAGCAATACAAAGACTCCTTCATCACCTGTTAAAAAATAAGTCATGTTTGGAGTTCAGCAGATACAACCCACCCCAAGCCCTCCCTTGCAAATGGAGGGACTAAGCAGATTAACCCCCCAATCCCTATCGGGAGGGAGATCGACGTCTTTTAGTCCCCCTTCAGAGGGGGTGCAGGGGGGGGGGAACACAAAACTCATAGTCAAAAAAATGAAAGCTACTTATTTCACAATATACTTAGTTTTGTTCTCCTCCTGTTATTATTCAGTTCAGTAGCCCAAGCACAAAACATTTCCACAGATACAGACGATTTATCCGTTGCCACCAAAGAATACATTGAAAATGTAGTTGCTGATACCGAATCAGAATTTGATTACGATGAGCTGTATACACTTTTACAAACCTATAGACAGAAGCCGATGGATTTGAATGAGGTAACAGAAGTAGAGTTGTCTGAACTCCGTCTCTTAACCAGTCTGCAAATTAGCTCATTGATTAATTATAGAAATGAATTAGGCGAATTTATTGATATTCGTGAATTACAATCTGTACCCAATTTCGACCTGGAAACGATAATTCGGATTTTACCTTATGTAGATGTTAAAAAGAACAGAGATACTTTTAATGTGCCTATTGGGCAAATGCTGTACAAGGGCAGGAATGAGATATACCTTCGTTATCAAAGGCGATTGGAGCTTTCCAGAGGTTTGAGTCCCGCAACAGAAGAAGACACTACTCGTTATCTGGGGGATCCCGGGCGTATTTATGCACGTTTCAGGCACCAATACGAAAATCGTCATAGCTGGGGGATTACCATGGAAAAAGATCCGGGTGAAGAATTTTTTACAGGCTCTAATAAGCAGGGCTTTGATTTTTATTCTGCTCACCTTTATTTTCGAAATTTAAGCAGTACGGTGAAAGGTGTTGCGCTGGGAGATTATTATATTAATTTTGGACAAGGCTTAATAGCATCTGGTGGATTTGGTACAGGAAAGAGTTCCTTTGTAACTAATATTCGTCGTGGCGGACGCCAACTGATTCCTTATACTTCAGTCAATGAAGCGGTTTATTTTAGAGGTGCTGGTACTACTTTGGGTTTAGGTAATAACCTTTTTGTCACAGCCTTTGGTTCGTATAGAAAACGTGATGCAAATGTTGTGTTGACAGATACACTGGATTTGGATGATGTCAATACTTTTTCATCTTTGCAGGAAAGTGGTTTGCATAGAAGAGATAACGAAATTGAAGATGAAAACTCCATTAACCAAATTAATACAGGAGGAAGTTTGCAATACAAAGCCCGTCGTTTGCAGGTAGGCTTGAATGGTATATATACCAAGTTTGATGCGACATTTGATCGTAATAACCAGACTTATAATCAATTTCAATTCAGTGGAGACCAGTTGGTCAATGTTAGTGGAGATTATGGTATTTTACTTCGTAATATCAATATATTTGGAGAAGTAGCGATGAGTCAGTCTAATGGAGATACGACATTGGCGAGCGGAGGAAGAAGGGGCTTTGCTGCATTGAATGGTATGTTGATCGGGTTAGATAAAACGGTTGACCTTGCGATTTTACATCGTTATTATCAAAGAGATTATACTTCCTTTTTTGGTAATCCATTTGCCGAAACTTCGCAAGGCAATAATGAAACGGGTATATATCTTGGCGTCAGTGTACAACCCAATTATAACTGGAATGTAAGTGTCTATTATGATGCCTGGCGACATCCCTGGCTGCGTTCTGCTGTTGATGCACCAAGTTCCGGTTATGAATATTTGGTCAAGGTTAAATATCGTGTAAAGCGCCGTATGGAGGCTTATTTGCGTTTCCGTGATGAAGTGAAGGAAAGAAATGCACCGAATAATGACACACCTTCTAATTATTTGGTGAATCATCGCCGCTCGGATATTCGATTGCATGTAGCCAATAAAGTGAGCAAGGTATTGGAACTACGGAATAGGGTAGACATCATGTTTTTTAATAATGAACTAGAACCTACTTCCAGAGGTTTTATGCTTTATCAGGATGTGATATTCAAGCCGATGGGACCACTCTCTTTTACTACTCGCTTTGCGATCTTTGATACGGATACTTACGATTCCAGAACTTATGCCTATGAAAATGATATTCTGGGGGCTGCCTTCGTGCCTGCTTATGCTTATAAAGGCAGTCGGTTTTACTTAAATTTACGCTATAAAGGCATTCGAAATCTTACTTTGGAAGCCCGATTTGCACAGACTTATCTTCGAGACAGGGATTTCTTTGGCTCTGGTTTGGATGAGATTGAAGGGCATACACGTACGGAGGTGAAAGCACAGATCAAGTATAAGTTTTAGAACGTATTTAGGTTCAGCATCTTTTTTCCATTGCCCGGCAGGATTGAACTGAGGGTAGGCGATGAGTGGAAATAAGAAGAAGAAAGTTGGAATAAAGCTTATTGTAAAAGATTCGTTTACAAATCCCGCCTTTTCATCAGCCAAAAGCTGACAAAAATAAATATCCCAATGTAAACCGAAGAAAATAATACAGCCTCCCAGCCAGAAAGTACCTTGACAAAATCTTTTGATTGCACAGAATCGGCAGCAAGCTGAAGCCGTTTATAGTCAAAGAAATGTACCAGATCTTCTATTGCATTGAGAGGATAATACCTGTTACCATCTCTACTGCCGAATAAACGTGGATGTAGTCCATAGCGCAGTATCATTTCAATGACGAATATATAGGTCAGATAAGCCAGTATCGCCAAACCACTACGACGTATCCAGATAGACAGCATAAAAGCAAAGGACATATATCCAAAACACATCAGGCAATAACGGGGAATATAGTACATCTGCTCAGTAATTCTTTGCGTCACTACATAGTCTGTATTTATAAAACCAAACAGAAACCCTAGTATTACATAAACCAGCGTAGCAAATATACTGACAGACAATATGAACAGCAACTTACTGGTCAGCCACTCTGTCCTGGTGATGCCACACATGATATTTTGTCGGGCAGTACGATAAGAAAACTCGTTAGTGGTCATTAAGATAGCCAGAAAGCCCAAAAAGAAAAAAGTAGACCAATTGCCCGCATACCCCAGCCAAAGCCAGATATCAGGAAACATAAAAATACTGTCTAGCCCTGCCTCTTCGGGTAAGTCCATTGTACTGATGATCATCAGTAAAGGCAAAAGTGAGACAATATAAAGTATGATTAGTACCTTAAACGGACGATAGTGCCGCATTTTCAACCATTCCAATTGTAGTAAGTGCAGCATTAGTAAGTTTTTGTTTGAGGATTACGAGTAATTTCCAGAAACTCAGTTTCCAGACTTTTTTGTTTTAATACAAGATGAGTCAATGTAATATTATGCCGGAAAGCCAGTGCGTTGACGTAGGCTGTACCGTAGTCATTATCCAAAGATATAGAAAGCTTTTCTTGACCTATGTTACTTATATTCCCAATATGTTCGTCTTGCTCAAGAATATATTTCAAGGCATTGATGTCCTCTGCTGATATTTCAATAGTAATGTCGCTATCCATAATTGCCCCAACACTACCTGTTGCCAAAAGCTGACCATTCTTGATGATGGCAACATGAGAACATATCTTCTCCACTTCATCCAGGATATGACTTGCCATGATGATAGTTTTTCCCTGATCTGCTATTCTTCCAATAAGGTCACGTACTTCGGCAATACCTTCAGGATCAAGTCCGTTAGTCGGTTCATCAAATATCAGGGCATCAGGATCACCGATCATGGCACCGGCTATAGCAAGTCTTTGGCGCATACCAAGAGAATAAGCTCGGAAAGGAGCCGTACGGCGTTGATGTAAATTCACCATTTTTAAGAGCCCATCAATATCGGGGTCACTGACTTTTTTAATATGAGCGATGACTTTGAGGTTTTGTACAGCGTTCATATAGGGATATAAATTGGGCGTTTCCAGGAGCGTCCCGATACGCTTTCTGGCATCTTTGACGGCTATTCCTCCAAACCAATTATAATCACCTGCATCCGGTTTGATGATATCCATCACCATACCTAGTGTGGTAGTTTTTCCACTGCCATTGGGCCCTAAAATCCCGTAGACCTGTCCTCGCTCGATGTCAAGGTCAAGACTATCTACAGCAGTTAGTGAACCATATCGCTTGGTCAGATTTTGTATATTTAAAACTGTGGACATAGTTTAGATTGTTTAACAGGAAAGTTGATAACTTTGGTGCAGCTATTGCAAACAGAAACCCGATACGACAGTATCGTCAATCAGATCAGTCCAAAAGGTTTGGCAAATTTCATCATTTCACCAATGTTACTGATCTTTAATTTGCCGCCCATAACTGCCATTGTTGGGTTCATTTTACCATCCATAACATCCATAAACACCTGATCGGTACTTTTAACTTCACATTTGGATGAACCTTTCAATCCTTCAGTGATTTTGCAGCTACCATCTTTCACTACGACTGTGAAATCTCCACCTTTTTCACCACTAATCATGAAATGAAAAACAGAGTCAGCATCGGGAACTTTGGTTCCATCATAGTGAGCTTCTACATTTGCCAAATAATCTTTTACAGTTTTACCCATTGTTTTATTATTGTGTTATTGTGCGTCGTGTTATTGTGTTATCGGCATTCCATTTTACTCATCGCTCAGCCCGGTCGCTCAATACCTTTAGGTATGGTCTTGCTTCTCGCAGGGAATGAAATGAACGGTCTCTATATTTTTGAATTTATCCAGTCTAATGTATATTGGAACACATCTTCTTTATTCGTTTCATTATGAATTTCATGATAGCCACCCTGCCACTCTTTGAAAGTTATATCACCGCTACTTTTATTAACAAATTGTCGTGACCCTTCTATTGAAATGATCTGATCTTTTGTTCCATGCATCATAAGCAGGGGAAGTTGTACTTTAGTTGCATTTTTTAATAACCATTCTGCTGCTTCCATAATGCCTATACCCGTTGCAGAGGTAATCTTAGTGTGCACCAATTCGTCTTTGCTATAAACCTCTCCTACGTTTTGATCTCGTGAGAGTTTAGTCACATCTATACCATTATCCTGAGAAAAAGAAGGCATTATTCTTCTGGTCAATTTTCCAAGTGCGATCAAAAAAGCGGGCGGTTCAAAGCCTAGTTTTATCCAGGGGGCAGAAGTAATGACTGCTTTCACATTCGGCTTTTTACGCAGCATGTAGTTTAAAACTATATTACCTCCCATACTGTGCCCGTACAAAATGACTGGCTTGTCTGGATATTTTTCTTTGGTAAATTCCAATAATCGATCAACCTCTTCTAAAAAGGCATCATAATAAGGAGTATGTCCCCTTTTCCCACCAGATTTACCATGTCCGCGATGGTCATAAGAGATCATGGCAAAACCATGTTGCCCATAGAAATTTGCCATATGATGATAGCGGGCACAATGTTCTCCAAAGCCATGTACCAGAGCAATCACAGCTTTATATTCGCCCTCTGGAGTCCATTGAATGGCGTGAATATCAAGTTGATCGCGGGTTTTCCAATTAAATTCGTTTATTTGCATAGTGTAAATGTAGTGAATATTGCGAAAATACAAATAAAGTCTATAACCATGAAAACAGCACGGAATATTCTTTTATGTTATTTGGATTTTGTCTAAATAAGGACTGTCTGTCTGTAAAAAATAATTAAGCCTGTCTTTTTTTATTCAAGGTTTATATCTTTGCACCGAATTTTAGAAAACTAACCAATGCAGTCACTAAAATACCGAACCATCTGACATAATGATGTCAGAAAATAATTGTCATAAGTATTTGATTAATAGGTGTTTTGACGGTTTTAAAATTGTATAAATTGAAAATTCGATTTAAACGATCCATTCTAGTACTTTCCTTCCTTGGGCTAGCTACATTTGTAGAGGCACAGGCAATAGGTGGTCTTTCCAATGCAATGACTATAGCATTAGCTACAGTCGTTCTTCTCATTTTGCTGGTAGCAATTACACTTGTTGGTGATACGTTTTTACGTGTTGAAGCAAGGGAAATAGGTGCTGATGAAAGCAAAGCAAACTACTCGATTTTTCCAAGATTATCGGAGATATTTGGTACAAGACGTGCCAGCCATCTGTTAGGTAAAAATGTAGTAGACTTGAAGAAAGGGCATGATATTCTCTTGGAAGGAGCTGCTGAAAAAGTTATTGATACTAACTTCGCAGCAAAGACTTTCGCTGTTCGCCCAAGAGACTTCGTAGGTATGTCGCCTATTCCTAAAGTAGTAGTAGAAAAAGGAGATGAAGTAAAAGCAGGAGATGTGCTTTTTTATGACAAGAAGCGTCCTGATATTAAATACGTGGCACCAGTCAGCGGAGAGATCGTTGATGTGACACGTGCGGAGAAACGTGCTATCGATCAGGTCATCATTCTGGCAGATAAGGAACAATCTTATCGAGCGTATAATAAGCCTGTTTTGGAAGAATTAGACCGTGAAAACCTAATTACTTTCCTGATGGAGACTGGTTTGTGGTCATTTATCCGCCAGCGCCCTTTTGATGTGGTTGCTGATCCGGGCGATAATCCGAAAGCTATCTTTGTTTCTACTTTTGATTCTGCTCCACTTGCTCCAGATATGAATTTTGCGCTGAAAGGACGTGAAGCAGATTTTCAGATGGGACTGAATGTGCTGGGTCGTCTTACAGATGGTAAAGTACATTTGGGTATAGATGGAAGAGCCAAATCAAATCCGGCTGCTATATTTACTGAGGCAACTGGAGTTCACAAGACCTGGTTCAATGGCCCGCATCCATCCGGGAATGTAGGTATACAAATTCACCATACTGACCCAATAAATAAAGGGGATGTCGTCTGGCACATGAATCCACAGGATGTAGCTATTCTGGGAAGGTTATTTAATGAAGGTATCTTCAAGCCAGAGCGTGTAGTTGCAATTACTGGTGCGGAACTTAAACAACCTCGTTATGTACGTGTTCCAATGGGAGCAAGTGTGGAAAATATGCTAAAAGATAATATCAAGGGAGAAGATAAAATACGTGTAGTATCCGGTGATGTATTGACAGGACGCCAGATCGGTGAAAAAGACTATCTTGGTTTCTTTGACGACCAACTTACCGTATTATTTGAAAATGATAATTATGCCATGTTCGGCTGGTTATCTCCTTTTGCTATAGTACCTAGTGTCTCTAATACTTTCCCCGGTGCAGTTCTCAAGGAGATGGAGTATAGAGCCGAAACGAATACACATGGTGAGCATCGTGCCCTGGTAGTTACTGGTCAGTATGAATCTGTATTGCCAATGGATGTTTATCCACAACACTTAATTAAAGCTATTTTGGTTAATGACTTTGAGCGCATGGAAGGCTTGGGTATCTACGAATTGGCACCTGAAGATGTAGCCCTTTGCGAATTTGCCTGTACTTCTAAAACTGAAGTTCAGAAAATTTTACGCGAAGGTTTAGAAACCATGAGAGAGCAGGGATAAATTTTGTAACTAAATAACAACAATAGTTGTTGCAATTATAATAATGAGTAAGCTATTAGATTTTATAAAAAAGTTTGAGCCACCAAAGGAGAAGAAGTTTCTCCACACACTTTATGATGGCTTCTTTACTTTTGCCTATGCGCCAAATCATGTAACTAAAAGTGGTGTTCATATCCGTGATGGCATGGATCTGAAACGCACCATGTTCTTGGTTGTACAGGCTTTAGCCCTGTGTTATATCTTTGGTATTTACAATATAGGGCATCAGCACTATGCAGCTTTAGGCATGTACGAGGGGAACTTCTTTACAGGTGCCGGAGCAAAATTCATCTACGGTGCTTTGCAGATTCTTCCGATTTTCATAGTAGCACATGTAGTAGGACTCGGTATTGAGTTCTTTTATGCAGCCAAGAAAGGACATTCAATCGAAGAAGGCTTTCTGGTATCTGGTGCATTAATACCACTGATTATGCCACCTGATATTCCGCTTTGGATGTTAGGGTTGGCCGTAGCATTTGCTGTTATCATCGGAAAAGAAGCTTTTGGAGGAACAGGTATGAATGTACTGAACATCGCCTTATTAGCCCGTGTATTTGTCTTCTTTGCTTATCCTGGTGAAATATCTGGTGATTTTTGCTGGGTAGCTTATGATTATAATTGGCTACACAAATTATTCGGTTTTGAGGGAGCTACAATGGCGGCATTAGGTATAGAAGCTTTGCCTGAAGGTATGACTTTTGCAAAATATGTTTTAGCTAATACACCCGATGCCTGGACAGGAGCAACGCCTTTGGCACTGGCAGCTAAAGAAGGCTGGGCAGGCGTACAGGCAAATTATAGTAATTTTGAAATGTTCTGGGGCGCTATTCCTGGTTCTATAGGGGAGACTTGCAAGCCATTTATTCTGATCGGAGCATTAATGTTAATCGTCTTAGGTATTGGAAGTTGGAGAATTATGTTATCTATGTTAGTCGGTGCAATCCTTACTGGTATGCTGATGAACTGGATAGGCGATTTCCATGCATTTATGGCAGTACCCTGGCAGTATCAGCTATACATGGGAAGTTTCTTCTTTGCAATGGCTTTTATGGCAACTGATCCGGTGACAGCCGCTTCTACACCTATGGGTAAATTGATCTATGGATTTATGATTGGTATGGTCGGTATGATCATTCGTGTATTGAATCCTGCATACCCGGAAGGTTGGATGTTGGCAATTCTATTTATGAATGTGTTTGCACCACTTATTGATTATTATGTGTTGCAGGCAAATATTTCTAAACGTCTAAAAAGAGTGAAAAGTGCATAGTAGTAGATACGTATATTTATATACGCTAACATTGACCACAGTCGTAGCGGTCATACTTGCGTTTCTGGCAACTTCGTTGAAACCATTACATGAGAAAAACGAAGCTTTGTTCAAGAAGAAAGATATTCTCACTGCTATTGATGCAGAATTTGCTGCTCTTAAAGATGAGCAAGTTGAAGAGAAATTTGCTGCCATGAAGCAATACATTCTAGATGCGGAAGGTAATGCAACAGAAGGTGAGGCAGATAAGGTCGACATGAAAAAGGAAGAAAAGAAAGCTGAGGAAGACCGTAAGTATCCGCTTTACGTGTATAATGATGGCGGTAAAAGCCTTTATGTCATTAGTGTTCGTGGCAATGGACTCTGGGATAAAATATGGGGTTCTATTGCCTTGAAGGAAGATTTCCGTACCATTGCTGGTGTAACTTTCGATCACGTAGGTGAAACCCCTGGTTTGGGAGCAGAAATCAAAGATAATAGCGATTTTAAGAAGCAATTCATTGGAGACAAAATCTACAATGATGCAACTGATCAATATTTAGTTGTGAAGAAAGGAGGACAGACTGATGCCAACAAAGATTATGAAGTAGATGCAATCTCAGGTGCTACAGTAACCTGTGATGGTGTTACTGACATGATTGAAGGAGGAACAGATCCTTATTTCGCATATTTCAATTCATTGAATAAATAATATTGTACGACTGGGAATCTCCGGTCTTCAAGATATAAATAATAATATCATGGCTGATACAGCAGTTCAGGAAAAAGATATAGCCGTAAAAGAACCCTTGTTCGGCAAAAAAGAGCGGGCAATTATCACTGATCCGCTCAATGATAATAACCCGATCACGGTACAGGTACTGGGAATTTGCTCGGCACTTGCAGTAACGACCTTGGTCGTTCCTTCTTTAGTAATGGCGGTGGCGGTTGTTTTCGTATGCGCTTTTGCTAATTTAATTATCTCTTTATTGAGAAACAGTATGCCTAAGCAGGTGCGTATGATCGTTCAGCTTGTGGTTATTGCCTTTCTGGTTACGGTGGTAGAACTGGTACTCAAAGCGTTTTCATTCACCGTTTATAAGCAACTATCGGTATTCATCGGTCTTATCATTACCAATTGTATTGTTATGGGACGTTTGGAAGCCTTTGCAATGGCGAATAAGCCCTGGCGTTCATTTTTGGATGGCTTAGGTAATGGATTGGGCTATGGCGGTATATTAATTATTGTTGCAACACTTCGTGAAGTCTTCGGAAAAGGGACATTTGCAGGCTGGAAACTTATTGGTGGTACACCGGACTATCTAATCAATACAGCCGATGCTGGTTGGGGACAGATGCTTTTCGGCTGGTATGCTAATAATGGACTAATGGTACTTCCGGCAGCGGCGATGTTCGTTATTGGTATCCTTATCTGGATACAGAGAAGTTGGAATCCTAAACTTGTCGATATTAGTTAATTAAGAGTTTAAGTTAATTGAGTGTATTACTCAATTCGATATAAAAAGAAATAAAATGATTGATATATTTTTGAAAGCAGCTTTTATTGAAAATATGGTACTTGCCTACTTCCTAGGTATGTGCTCATATCTTGCTGTTTCTAAAACTGTAAAGACGGCTGTTGGTCTTGGGGCTGCGGTTATCTTCGTTTTGGCGATCACTATGCCTATTAACTGGCTGGTATATAACTATTTATTAGAACCAACGACGAGCATTATTTCAGGGCTTGTTGGAACAGAAATGGATTTAACTTTTCTTCGCCTTATCCTTTTCATTGCCGTAATTGCAGCAATGGTACAATTGGTGGAGATGGTTATTGAAAAATTCTCACCTGCCTTATATATATCACTAGGTATATTCCTGCCTTTGATTACAGTGAATTGCGCCATTCTTGGTGGTTCGCTTTTCATGGTATCTAGAGAATATGCACTTGGTGAAGCGGTTTCCTTTGGTATAGGTTCTGGGGTTGGTTTCTTCTTAGCGATCGTAGCGATTGCTGCTATTCGTGAAAAATTACGTTACTCCAATGTACCTCCTGCATTACGTGGCTTAGGTATCGCTTTCATCCTTACTGGTTTGATGGGTATTGCTTTTATGAGCTTGATGGGTATTGATCCAGCGGCTTTAACGGCAGGTAATTAATTGTAAATTCCGAGTTGCTTTTCAACTTGTTTTAAAAATACTTCAATGATATTAATTAGTATAGTATCCTCGATAGTTTCCGCGGTCATCGTATTTGGGCTGCTTATCCTAGCTATCGCATTTATTTTGAATACAGCCCGCCAACGTTTGTTGCCACAAGGAGAGGTAAAGATCGTAGTGAATGGAGACACAGAAAACCCTATTGTGACCAATCCGGGAGCAACTTTACTGGGTACACTTTCTGATAGAAACGTATTTCTACCTTCTGCATGTGGAGGTGGTGGAACATGCGCCATGTGCTTGTGCCAGGTAGATGATGGTGGTGGAGATGTATTGCCTACAGAGATGAATCACCTTACTCGTAAGCAGGCTGCTGATAACTGGCGTCTGGCTTGTCAGGTGAAAGTTAAAAACGACATGACTATTCGTGTTCCTGAAGAAATTTTTGGTATTAAAAAATGGGACTGCGAAGTTGTTTCTAACTACAACGTGGCTTCTTTTATCAAAGAATTTGTAGTGAAATTGCCAGAAGGTGAAGAGCTAGAGTTTGAAGCAGGTGGGTATATTCAGGTAGACGTACCAGCAATTGAGGTTGATTATAAAGACATTGATATTACATCGCATCCAAGCATGGGCAAACCAGCCAACGAATTCCAGTCAGAATGGGATAAATTCAATCTCTGGGATTTGAAAATGAAGAATGATGAACCAATCTTCCGGGCATATTCTATGGCAAATCACCCTGCAGAAGGAAATATCGTGATGTTGAATATCCGTGTAGCTACTCCACCTTGGGATAGAGCTAAAAATGCTTGGATGGATGTTAATCCAGGTATCTGCTCTTCTTATGTATTCGGTTGTAAGCCAGGTGATAAAGTGACCATCTCTGGTCCTTACGGTGAGTTCTTCATTAAACCTACGAAGAAAGAGATGGTATACATTGGTGGTGGTGCAGGTATGGCACCGTTGCGTTCTCACCTTTTTCACCTATTCCACACACTGAAGACTACGGATAGAAAAGTAACTTTCTGGTATGGTGGACGTACCAAGCGTGAGTTATTTTATATTGATGACTTCCGTCAAATTGAAAAAGAATTTCCAAATTTCAAATTCCATGTGGCATTGGATAATCCACTTGAAGAAGACAATTGGAAGGTTAAGAAAGATATTCATGACGAGGAAGCTGATGGTTTCAAAGGCTATATCATGCAGGTAGCCTATGATGAATATTTGAAAAATCATCCTGAGCCAGAAGAAATAGAATACTATTTCTGCGGTCCTCCATTGATGAATGCTTCAGTTATCCGCACCCTGGATAATCTGGGGGTACCAGAAGAAAACATTGCTTTCGATGATTTCGGAGGATAGTGAATAACAGAAAAGAATAAAAAAGCGCATCTCATCAGGGATGCGCTTTTTTATTATCCAGGCATTATACCTTTTTCCAATAACCACACTTCAAATAAGCTGCCTCAGGAAAGCCTATAGGATGATCTATATCATGAAAAGTCTTTTCCATCATTTCAAAAGAATAAGCAGAATCCGTCAGGGCATTTTGAGAAATTTCAAAAAAATCATCAGCAGAAACCCTGGAAGAACAGGAAGCCAGCACCAGTATACCCGATAAACGAACCAACTGTGCACCCAATCGGGCAAGACGCATATAACTATGTTTTGCTTTATCCACTTCACTGGCACGTTTAGCAAATGAAGGCGGATCAATAACTACAATATCATATTGCTTAGATTGGTGTATTAGCTTATTCAAAGCTTCAAAGGCATCAGCAACTATAATATGGTGCTTGCCATTATGTGCGTTTAAAGTGGCATTTTCCGTGGCCATCTCCAAGGCTTGTTTACTAATATCCAGACTAGTAACGGTTTTTGCTCCACCTGTTAAAGCATGCACTGAAAAACCGCCCGCATAGGAGAAAACGTCAAGAACAGTCTTATTTTTTGCCAATTCACCAATTTTTTTTCTATTGTGTCGATGGTCTAAAAAATAACCTGTTTTATGACCATGTATAACATTGGCGGAGAATCGAATACCATGTTCTTTAAAAATGACTGTTTCGTGCTCTAGATGACCATGAACGACCTGCCCATCGTGCAAATTGTATAGCTCATTTTCACGCTGCATTTTCCTACTCAGGCGTAATACACAAGTTTCTGCCTGGCTGACTTCTATAAGTTGAGGGAAAATATCTTTTAAATAGGGAAACCAAATACCGGAATATAGCTTGATTACTAATACCTCACCATAAACATCAGCGATTAAGCCCGGAAAACCGTCACTCTCTCCGTATATTAGTCGATAGCTATTTGTATCAGTTGCGAATAAAGGAAGCCGCAATTGGTAAGCAGTATTTATTTTTTCTATAAACCAGTCTCGATTGATCGTTGCCGGATTATGAAATTGTAAGAGCTTAATACGAATAGGAGAGGAGGCATCAAATAAACCACAAGCCAGGAATTTATTTTTCTTATTATCATAAATAATGGCGACATCTCCTGTTTGCGGATCACTACTTTGTTTGATGATCGCCTGGTCAAATATCCATGGGTGTTGTTTTTTTACACTACGTTCTGCTGCGGGTTTGAGCTTGATGGCTAATCTTTTTGTTTCGATTTCAGGGAGTAAGATCATAATATATCACCTTTTATGGCTTTGATTTTGGACATCATGATACAATGATACACTTTTTTGACTATTCATTGATGGGAATTAGTATTTTTGTAGCTGTTGACAAACACCTAGTATTAAAACAGAAAATAATGCGACAGAATAGTGATCGTATTGCAAACTTAAAAACTCATTTTCATTTATTTATGAAATTATTATTTGAAAAATATATTGGTCGATCTCTGCTGCTTTTATGTTTGTGTATCTGGACCAATACCTATGCTTTATCCGCTTGCGATGCCAGCATTATTAATTCTAATGACCCACTTACTATTTGTAAGGATGGAGTTTCCAATAATGTAAACCCTATGAATAATATAGGAGGGATTGTTGGAACAGACTATAGTTATGTTTTGACAAACATGACGGATAATATTATTTTTTGGGATATAACTGCGACTTTTTTTGAAATAGATCAACTGCCGATAGGTATGTATCGAATCTATGGAATTTCATACCTAGGTACATTGACTCCAGGAGCAACATTAGGAGATATCACCTCTGATAATTGTATTAAAATATCTGACAATTTTCTGGAAATCAATGTGGTCGGACCTGTTACTGTTGCTGATGCTGGAGATGATATAATGGTGTGTGGCGAAAGTAGCACTATGCTGAACGCTAATATGCCGGTTTCTGGAAGTGGTTCGTGGACTCAGGTTGGAGGGCTTTTTAGCACTATAGCTGATCCTGATACTAATATAACTGAAGTTACAGGTTTAAGCCCTGGCGTGTATCAGTATAGTTGGGCAATTACCTCTGAAGCTTGCCAGGGAACAGCTGATGTCGTAGAGGTTATTGTAAGTGATATAACAACTGCGGCAGATGCAGGAGAAGACCTGGTTTTATGTGCTGAAGATTCTATTTCAATGCAGGCTAATACCCCGGCAATGAATGAAGTTGGACTATGGACACAGCTAGGGGGGAATAGTGTGAATATTGTAGATGTTAATGATGCCAATACTGCTATAATGGGTTTAATGGCTGGTGCTTATTCATTTGAATGGCAAATTTCTAATGCTGGTTGTCAGGGGACGGATGCATCAAGAGATACAGTTAATGTAACCATTCAAGTACTCCTGACAGAGGCAGATGCTGGTTTAGACCAGTCTGTTTGTGTTGGTGAATCTTTGGAAATGGAAGCTAATACACCAGATGCTGGTAACCTGGGAGTTTGGACAGATGTTTCAGGCTTAGGTGCTATTATCTCAAATACAAATAATCCTTCCGCTACAGTAAGCTTCCCTGTTGCTGGCACATACGAACTGGAATGGCAGTTATTTAATTCAGCATGCGCTGATGCAGATACTGTTGTAGTGGATGTAGCAGAAGCACCGACGGTCATGACACTAGGACCTCCTGTAGGACCGACTACGGTTGGTGGTAATGATGGAAATGTATTTGTTTGTATCAATGGAATGGCTGAACCTTTTTCAATACTTGCTAATCCAATGCTAGGGACTTATAGTGGAACGACCTCAGTTAATTGTGATTCTACCATTTTAATTACAGACTTGCCAGTTGGCGATTTCGATGTTATTGTTACAGATGCTAATGGTTGTATGAGTACAATAAACATTGATATACCAGCTATTGAATGTGATTTTTCAATCAATGCCATAAGCATACCTGAAAACTGTGCTGAAGATGATAATGGCTCAGTAACAGTCAATTTAATGGATGGAACAGCCCCGTATACTTATAATATTGGGCAAGGGGCATTTACCAGCAGTTCGGTGAGTGAAACATTCACTCCACTTCCTGCCGGAAACTATACAGTAACTGTTACAGATGCTACGGGATGTGTAAGCACTACAGAAGCAGTAGTTACAGAACCAGACCAACTGTCTGTATCATTTTCTGTTACAGATGAATCTGTCGTAGGAGCTAATGATGGGATAATTGATATTTGTGTAAATGGCGGTACACCTGTTTTCAATGTGAGTATCATGCCGGGTACTATTGTTACGTCTGTTCCTGGTAATTGCGATGCCAACTTTAATGCGAGTAATCTTTCACCAGGGCAATATATAATAGAAGTAACTGACGATAATGGATGTTCAACTAGTAGTGGAATCTCTATTGC
>JAHDFX010000366.1 GCA_020627965.1 Saprospiraceae bacterium
ATGATGGCATCAGAAAATTATTTGCCAGTCAGCAATTATCTCTTATTCGTGGCTTTCAGCCCAAACACTTTTCATTCAATGTAGAAGCGGGGCGTTGTGAAGCTTGTAAAGGAGAAGG
This sequence comes from Saprospiraceae bacterium, assembly GCA_020627965.1. Classification (GTDB taxonomy): domain Bacteria; phylum Bacteroidota; class Bacteroidia; order Chitinophagales; family Saprospiraceae; genus JAHDEO01. The sequence continues at coordinate 119 of JAHDFX010000366.1, forward strand.
CGAAATTACAGTAGAAATGCAGTTCTTAGCCGATGTCAAACTCATTTGCGAAGATTGTGGAGGACAACGTTTTCAGCAGGATGTACTTGATGTAAAATATAATGACAAAAGTATATCTGAAGTACTCGACCTCAGCATAGAAGAAGGACTGGTATTCTTTGAAGGTAATAAAGAGATTATCAATAAATTAAAGCCTTTGCATGATGTGGGGCTAGGTTATGTGAAGCTCGGTCAATCTTCCAGTACGCTAAGTGGGGGAGAGGCACAGCGTGTGAAACTAGCTTCCTTTCTAGCCAAAGAGCGAGTAACAGAACGCATCATTTTTATTTTTGATGAACCAACTACCGGACTCCATTTTCATGATATTCAAAAATTGCTGGATGCTTTGAATGCCTTAGTAGAAAAAGGACATACCGTCATTGTAGTTGAGCATAATATGGAAGTCATCAAGTCTGCCGATTGGGTAATTGATCTCGGACCTGAAGGCGGAGAACCAGGAGGGAACCTCGTTTTTACTGGTACACCGGAAGATTTAGCAAAATGTAAAGGCTCTCATACAGGAGGCTATTTAGCCGAAAAATTATAGATAATTCTGTCCAATTACTTTTTTTGGTAAAACTCCATATTTCTTCAAAAGAGTACTCCCTTCCATTAGCAAGGGAAGGGTTGGGGATGGGTTGAACCAAGCTATTTAGCAGAGAAATTGTAAAGTCTCTCAAAAACACGTACTTTTGCAGGAAGCATAAATGTAAGACATCAGTCATTAAAAGTTTTATAATAATAAAGATGTCCATAGTCAATGGTCAATAGTCCATAGTTGAAATTCAAAATGTTATAGATATATTTTGTTTTACAAAATGAGAAACTAACAATTCGAATACTAAGACATAACCATCGACCATCCCGATAATTATCGGGAATCGACCATCGACTTCAATACTTTAGTATATTAATATGGCAATAGTAATCTCTCTATTGAATCACAAAGGCGGGGTAGGAAAAACCACTTCAGCCATCAGCATCGGAGCAGGATTAGTGGAATTGGGAAAACGAGTATTGCTCCTCGACCTTGACCCGCAGGCTAATCTTACGCTTTCCTTAGGTATCGGACGACAACCATCTTCTATATACGAAGCTTTGCGTGGTGATGCTGACTTGGCACCTGTGGAAGCTAAGCCTAATCTGGATGTGATTATTTCAACCTTGGATCTGTCAGGAGCAGAAATGGAACTTATCAATGAAGCGGGCAGGGAATTTATCCTGCGTGATCTGCTTGATCCATTACAGGATGATTATGACTATATGATAATTGATTGCCCGCCTTCTCTGGGTTTACTGACCTTGAATGCATTGACGGCAAGTCGCTATGTAATGATTCCTTTACAAACGGAGTTTCTGGCTTTGCAAGGCTTAGTAAAACTGAAGCAGGTCATTGACAAAGTTCGCTTTCGCATCAATAAACAATTGGAGATTGGCGGTGTAATTGCCACCATGTACGATGCCAGAAAAGTACTGAATAGAGATGTAGTAGCGACGATTCAAAAACATTTTGGTGATAAAGTATTCAAAACTTATATCCGTGATACAGTAGCCTTGGCAGAGGCCCCTGCTTCTCGTAAAGATATATTTGAATATAGTCGGAATAGTAATGGAGCAAACGACTACCTGAATCTCTGTAAAGAAATTGTAGAACGAGTGAATGGAGCGGAACATTAATTTTAGTTAAAACGGAACCTACGTATCATATTTTTCGTTAATTTGGGAAGGATATCCTGATAATGAGTAAAAAGAAAAAAACATTTTCATCCAGCTTCGGCGATTTATTTAGCGGTTTGGAAGAACAGCAAAACACCGCTGCGCCTACTCCAAAGCAAAAATCTAAAAAGAATTTTGCTGATAGTCTGGACTCTATTTTTCAAGATGCCATTGAGGAAGTCATACAGGAAAAAGCTGAACAAAAAGCAGAAGGTAAGCCCGTAAAAAAATCTAAACGTCGTACTAAACCCGTATTTGGCTTAGATGCCCTCATTCGCCAAACTGTAGAAGACAGCGAGATCAAACGCAATAAAAAACGGGTGACTTTTACTTTTGAAACAGAAAAAATAGAAAAACTCCGAAGCATTGCCAAAGTAGAAAAAGCTCGTATTCGGGATATAGTCAATGAACTGGTCACCGAGTATATCCAGAAATACGAAACGGGTACTGGCGGAGCTTGATTAGGTCAATAACGTGGCTTATACCTCGATCCCGTCAATATCTTCTGAGCATCCCTGTCCATAATTAAATCCTGCAAAGTCTTTTCCGGAAAACGCTCCATATAACTTTCCACGATCTTATAACCTATGTAAGTGCCTGTATTTCCAGGCGATTCCAATGGCATGCCCGGCGAAGTCGGACTAGGGTTTACAAACTTGGTGATCTCTCTTGTTTTTGAAGAGTACAGAAAATCTTCTTTCACAAAAACCTCCCACATTTGTACTTCATTGGCAGGAACTTTCAACCATTCCATCTGTTTGCCTGAATGTTCAAAAATAACACTGTCCTGAGCATAAGGGAGAAATTTAGAAAGAATATAACGTTTCTTACCATTGTGGATCATTTGATCTAATAAACGAGGGCCGGGAGACGGGCCAACTAAGTCTTCTACCAATGGGTTCAACGTTCTGGAAACCAAATGATCCTGATTAAAAGTGCGGGTTAGATAGGCTGAAAAATTACTATTACCGGGGTTATAACGCTGATAAGGATAATCGCTACCCAGATACCAATCCAGCCCAACTGCCAGTTGGTCATTACCATAAATAAAATTCCCGATCACATATTCAGACACAAAGGTCGTGACATCTGGTGTTGGTTTTTCAGGGAAATAATATTTGTAAAACTTAAAAGCCTGCTCAAAATCGGGTGCCATTGATGTTATGTTTGGATAAACGATCTGGCAAGTATCATATAGCTTTCTTGGAGCCGGGTGTTTTAGCATACCTTCAAGATATTTTTCAGGGCCTTCAGGAGCGATACGTTTGTCATCTGCACCAACCACCTGACGGAAGATCGGGAAAAACTCAGGGTATTTCTTTTGCAATGCAGCAATACCTGAAACCACATCATTTGTATCAATGGTAAAAAAGTCTTTATCAAACTGACGTATTTTTACAGGAACACTTATATCAGAAACATCTGGAATATTTTTACCTTTGCCGCAGCTATTTAAGGATATAACGAGAATTAAAATAATGATGAAACCGATTTGAGTATGGTTTTTGATAAACATGTTGTATTCTTTTAATTTTTGTGTATCACAAATATAAAATTACGTAAACATAAACATTCAAATCATGAAAAAAATTGTCTTATTGATAGGGCTTGTTTTTGGTCTTACACAAATGTACGGACAGGATATCCGTTTGGGATTTCAGGGAAGCCCGGTCATTTCATGGATGGGAACAAATGATAACTCAATCACGCCTAATGGCTCTAATTTTGGTTTCAAAATGGGCTTAATGACTGAATACTACTTTCAGGAAAA
>JAHDFX010000096.1:0-8874 GCA_020627965.1 Saprospiraceae bacterium
TATTTTCCCAGAAGACAATTACAATGCCAAGATTTTAGATAGAGGAAGTTTAGGCAAATTACTTATTGCGACAAGAGCGATCATGCTTATTATATTTGCTTAATTATAAAAACTTAAACATATATAAGTCGGGGATAAACATGAAACATTCCGAATTTTAGTTAAACCGGAGGATCATTAGGAGGTTGATAATCCACAGTCGATGATTCGGAATGTCTCATGTTATAGTAAGAATGGATTTTTACTCTTCCACTTTTGCAGTAAAGCGAACAGTTCCCGCAGTGAAATTCTGGACACTGATCATTCCTTTCTTGTTGTCTGCTGTAGTAAAAGAAAAAGAACCTTGAAAGGAAGTATTGTTAATTGCAGCATTTCCTCCACCAGAAGTAAATCTGGTTAAATCACTAGCATCTGCCATAACAGCAAATTCACTGAGATCAATTGTTCCTTGTGCAGCAAATTTAGTATCTCTTGCGCCAGTAAAAGCCGTATAGCCATAATCAGCAATATTAGCAGGCGATACAAACCTTCCGGTTCCATCAAATACGTAAGCAATATCTATAACACCTGCGTTTGCAGCCGCTTCGCTCAAGCGATACCTCTCCCCTGTCGTAGTAGAGAAGAACATATATGGGTCAGCAGCACCTACTTCCAGATCAATAGAGCTATAAGTACTGATTGGGCCAAAACGGACAATTACCATTCCGAAGACATAGCAACCTAGACTTTCTCGCTTGTCTTCCGCACATATGTTAACCGGGAGTATGGTTCCGGTTTCCTGAGTTAATTCTGATGCAGGAATTTCTACGCTTACGTTTTCAGAAGAACCCGACAAGTCTCCTGAAGCAAATGAGACATTATTGATTCTACAATCATAAGCTGACAGTTTTGTATCATCAGAGGCGGTGAAAGTAATCGTAGCTTCTGAATCCTGTTGAACTAATGCTTCCTGCCCGTTTGTGACTTCCAGTCCGTTCACCTGAAGGTCTGTGATAGTTGGTGCAAATTCATCTTTGGAGCAGCCAAAGAAAAGTACACCAGATAGTGCTAAAATGAGTGATAAATTTAAGTAGTTTTTCATGTAAGATATTTTTTTTTGATTAAAAAGAGCGCAAATGTAATAAATCTTATATTTATACCTGCTTTTAATTGGAGCGTTTTATTTTTTATACTGTTATTTGCAGATATGTATACTCCTGCTATTTCCATATTGATCTTACTCTTTGCCTCCTATCTTGTGCATCGCCTGCTTTCTCGTCGCTGGACAAAGCCTAAAAAAGCTATGCAAAAAAAGTGGAAGATATTGTTGGCGCAAGAAGTTCCTTTTTATGCTGGTTTGAATATTGACCAAAAACATCTTTTCGAGTATAAGGTTATGGAGTTTTTGGCTAATGTTAAAATCACACCTATTGATACGGCAGTTGATATTCTCGACAAATTGCTTATTGCGGCAAGCGCAGTCATACCTATTTTTGCTTTTCCAGAATGGAAATATTACAACCTTGATGAAATCCTCCTCTACCCGACCTGTTTTAATGAAGATTTTGAGACGACAGGTAAAGATCGACGTATTTTGGGTATGGTAGGCACTGGCTATATGGAAGGTAAAATGATCTTATCAAAGCAGGCCTTAAGGCATGGTTTTCAGAATGAATCTGACAAGCGTAATACAGCTATTCATGAATTTGTACACCTTATAGATAAAGCAGATGGAGTAATTGACGGGATACCTTCTTTGCTCATGGAGAAGCAATATGTGCTTCCCTGGTTTGATATGATCGATAAGAAAATTCATGAGATCGAAGCAGATCGAAGTGATATTAACCCTTATGGAGCTACTAATCGCATAGAGTTTTTTGCTGTCTTGTGTGAGTATTTCTTTGAATGTCCGAAGCTTCTGCAACGTAAGCATCCGAAGTTGTATGATTATCTTGAAATGATCTTTCATCAGCGTATGACGGAACGGGAGTTTGTGTCTGTAGAGGCTGAGATCGGGCGCAATGATCCTTGTCCATGTGAAAGTGGGAAGAAGTTTAAGAAGTGCTGTGGGAGTGTTGTTTAGACCGCTGCGCTGCGAGATGCGAGTGCTTGCCTTTCGGCACTGAGAGCGGAGAGGGTTCGCAAGCTCACTGTAAAGAAGTATGAGCTGTGCGCGAATTTTCATGATGGAAGTTTGGGATTTCTTTTTTATTAACTAGACTTTAGTTCAAGCACTTATGCGAATAATTTAGTGTATCTTTCCAAAAATTTTAATTTCGTTGGTTTTTACTAAAAAAAGTTTTCCAGTACGAGCTTGCCAAGTTGAAAGATAATTTTCTTCACTTAAGTCCTAGGACTTAGAAGCTTGTACCATGAAAGATAAAGGTAATCATTTTGAGGTCGAATCTTCCAAACCTTTTTCTCGAAGTCTGATCTGGCAACTGAACCGTGATTTTTATCAGCATCAAGGCGTCGATGCCTGGCGAAATGATATTGTTCCTCACCATATGACGAGTAGTTCGATGGTTGGAAAGACTTATGCTGAGATTATTCTGGCTTTTTTAAAAGACCTGGCAGCAAAAGGTAAAACCAAAGAGACCGTCTATATCCTTGAGCTCGGTGCAGGGCATGGCAGATTAGCCTTCCATATCCTTAAACATCTCCAAAAATCCGAACAGACTTTAGATGTAGAAATTCCTCCATACTGCTATGTGGTCAGTGACTTTGTGGAAAGTAATCTGAGCTTCTTCGAGGGTCATCCACAATTTAAGACTTACTTTGAGAAAGGTCTTATGGATGTTTCTTATTTCGATGCTTATGAAAGTCAGGAAATCTATCTTCGATATTCAAAGAAAAAAATCTCGCCAAAAGACCTGGATCAGCCCATACTTGCTATCGCCAATTATTTCTTTGATTCACTGCCTAATGAGCTATTCTTTGTACAGAGTGGACTTCTGTCCAACTGCTCTGTTTCTCTTCATTCCCTAAAAAACCCTAGTGAAATGAATACCGAACAACTGATCGAGAATATTGAGATCAGTTATCATAAAGAACTTATAGAAAAACCTTTTTACACAAAACCTTTACTAAACGAGATGCTGAATGATTACAGAAGTTTAGTATCTGACACTTATCTGTTTTTCCCCGAAAATGCAATGCCTGGCTAATCTTAAAAGCTTTTCATCAAAAGGCTTGATGTTATTGTCGATGGACAAAGGTTTTCACGAGCTTCACGATCTTGAAAAAAAGCCTGAGCCGGATGTCGTCAGCCATGGGAGTTTCTCTATTTGGGTAAATTATCATGCTTTAAGTATTTTTTGTGAAAAACAAGGCGGAGAAGTTATGTTTCCATCTTTTTCAACCTTTAATCTTGATGTTGGATGCTTTTTGTTTTTAAATAATAGTGATTCTTATACTCAAACCAAGGCTGCCTACAAGCATTTTATTGATGACTTCGGACCTGATGACTTTAATACAATGAAAAAGTTTGCTTATGAGAATGTTTCGAGACTGAAAATTAAAGACTTAATAGCTCTTTTTCGATTGAGTGCTTATGATTCTACTTTCTTCATCAAACTGCTGCCCCGATTAAAGCAAATCACTACTTTTATGACTTTCAATCAACGTAAAAGACTAAATGAGACTTTGCACTCGGTTTGGGACATGTATTTCAATATTAATGAAACCTATGATCTGGCTTATGAACTGGGTGGTATGTTTTACGATCTAGGTTTTTATACAGACGCATTAGACTATTTTCAATATTCTGTTGATCTATACGGACAAAAAGTCGACATTCACTATAATCAGGCCTTGTGTTATTATCAGCTGAGGCAGGATGCTCTCTTTTTAAAAACGCTGAAGGAGGCTAAAGAAATTTTCCCCGACAGCCCGATGATCGCTAACTTAGATAAGCTTGATATGAATGCCAATTAGTACATTAAGTGAGGGTGCAGAATTGAGGGGTCAGGAGTCAGGTTTTATACGATTGATTATCAGCTATTTAACCTTAACTAAAGTGTCGCTTAGTTACGTCCACCCACTTATCAATTAAGCTAATATCAATCATATCCACAATCCTCAATTTCTGCTGACAATGTAGCTCCGGGCAATATACTGAATCCATTATCTAAGTGTATAGTCTGCCCAGCTTTCAAACTGCCACTCTGACCAGTCGGTATTGTACCATTAGTCTTCACCTCTGTTCCTGCCTGATAATCTCCATTAAGTGTTCCTGTAGGCGTAAGTATAGCAGGACAAACGATGGCACTACAGTCAAGCAGATTACCTGCATCATCATAAACAGGTAGATATTGGGCATCTACATATATAGGGACAACCGTGGAGAACCCTGTTGCATCACTAACTGTCACTGAGTACATGCCAGCTAATAAGTTGTTTGCTTCAGGGCTAGTAGCACCAGTACTCCATTGGTAGCTGTAAGGTTCTGCACCTCCACTTATCTGTACTGATGCCTGCCCTGGTTGTCCGCATTGTTCATGTATCACTGAGACCGTTGGGGTAAAATTATTATTTAGTGTACCATCTCCTGTCCATATACTAAATAAAGAGGTACTATTAATAGGTTCGACATCTCCGTTGGCTATTATGCGACTGCCTCCATTTACATTAATCGAAAATGGCTCTCCGGTAGGAATGTCATTAACAATTACGATAGACTGCACGGTTACAATGGAACCATTACATAATTTATTATTCTTATCTGTTCGGGTTAATGCTATATCCAGTTTATTTCCTGTAGTGTTAAGTGATTTTATAGCTTCTTGTGGTTCTAATGAAGAACCGGTAGTATTCAGATTTACTGTCTGTATTGGCAAAGCTCCCAAGTCAATAGAGCATGAAGTACCATGAGCCACTCCCGGCTGTCCATTAGATTCCAGGAATAAGGTGTATTCAATAAGTGCTGAATCGCCGTTGAGCGGTGTAATACCTGATAATTCCAGTCTAAATTCCGTTGTTGCTAAAGCAACAGATTCTTCACTGAAACTATGAGTACTCCCATAATTATCTATAAGTACCTGCAAATCCTGTATATCTACGATTCCATTACCATCGGCATCCTGATGTTTACTGTTTATGCCATCTACAAAGGATGACCATTCAGGGCTATCCTGCCCTAGCCAATCAGTTGTTGCATTCGGGCGCATAGAACCAATATTTCCCTCTGCCAAGCCCCAGTATAACAGATCTTCGTTACTTGCAATTCCATCATTATTAAAATCGCCTGGCCATACAAGTTCAGGGCAAATACCTGTTCCGTTATTACAAAAATCTTCCCATGGAGCATCAAAATTATTTCCTGAGCTTATATGTGCATTAGTATTTGAAATAATGGTCAATTGATTGCACAAATTCATCAGATTTGAAGGATAACAACCCGTCAACTGATTATCTGACAATTTTAACCAGGAAAGACTACTTAGACTACCCAATTCTACCGGTATTCCTCCAGTTAATTGGTTATCATTTAAATATAAATAGATCAGACTGCTCAGTCCGGAAAAGCCAGTAGGCAGGTTTCCTGTGAGTTGGTTATTATTTAAATAGAGTGCTGTCAGATTACTTAGCTGAGTCAATTCTGTTGGCAAATTTCCCGTAAGGGTATTATTGGACAAATTGAGATAATTCAATGCATTTAATTCACCTAATGCTGCCGGAATAGTTCCCCCAAGCTGATTGTCTGACAATTCCATGTAGACTAGCGCATTAAGACCACTCAACTCCGGCGGAATATTTCCTGTCAGCTGATTGTTGCTTAAATTTAAATTGACTAAAGTAGTCAGATTGCTCAACTCTACAGGAATGCTGCCGGAAAGGCAATTTTGCTCCAAATTTAAAACAGTGAGATTACTTAAATTCCCCAAAGCCTCGGGAAGCTCTCCACATATATTTCGAGCAATAAGATTCAAAACACTCACACAACCATCTTCATTCAAGGTAACTCCTGTCCAGGTGTCCATAGGTTGATTTAGATTCCAAAGGCTATTTAAACCACTAAGACTATTATATAAACTGACCAAAGACAATGAATCTGCCTGCCTGCAAGCCTGACTGCCTATAGGGTAAACAAGTCTCTCTTTACTTTGTAATATCAGGTTTTGTCCATATCCCAATGGGTCAGTGACCAGGCTATTGCTTACCTCACATCTATAATACCCAAAGTCAGAGATCGTGAAAGTGCTATCACCTGATGTAGTATTGATTAAGACATTATCCTTATACCACTTGTAGGTATTGTCTGTAATATTTCCACCTGCATTTACTGAAATTATATTGCCACTAACATTAAGTAGAATGCTATCTTGCGGAGCATAGAAATAAAAACCAGGAATACTATCGTCTTCAAAGCTATCGAAAGTAAACTTATTGAAATTACAGTAAAATTCAGATGAATTATTAATATCATTGAAATCGGGCGTAATGGTTCCTGTAAAGTTATTTCCTGAAATATCCAGATAATTTAGGTTGGTCATATTGACAAATGATTCTGGCAAAGGTCCGCTGAAATCACAATTCCTCATCTGCAAAATAATCATCTCACTAAGGTTACCTATTTCGGGCGGAAAAGGTCCGCTAAGTCCTGTATTTCCAATATACAGATATCGCATATTTATCAGATTGCCTATTTCGGGTGGCAGTATCCCTATGAGGTCGGCATTGCCTGAAAAGGCAAGAAAAGTTAATTCAGTGAGGGAAAAAATATCCGTGGGTATAGTGCCTGTAAAATTATTGGCAGCCAGGTTCAAGCCAACTAGAGATTCGCTTAGATTCCCGAAAGTTGGAGGTATTTCCCCTTCCAGATCATTAGCACCAAAATAAAGTCCACGAGGTTCTGTAAGGTCTCCTATTTCATAGGGCAGTGTTCCTGTTAGATTATTAATGTTCAGATTCAGGCTATCCAGACAGCCATTAGGATTAAGTATAACACCATGCCATTCATCCAAAGGATCATTAAGGTTCCATGTATTATCCCAAGCTGTTCCGTTTGTCGTATTATAAAGAGAAACCAATATCAGTGAATCATGCATTCTACATGGCAATTCTCCGAAAGGATAAATATATCTTTCCCTGGTATACAGCGTCAGATTTTGTCCATTTTGAGCAGAATTGCTGACTATGCTATTCGTCACTTCACAGTGATAGGTTCCTAATTCATTGATTGTAAAACTATTGTTGCCGTTTATTATTGCGACCTCTACCCCGTCTTTAAACCACCTATAAGTATTGTCTGCAATATTGCCCCCTGCATTACAGGATAACACATCATTTCCTGTAAGGGCAAGTGGAATGCTATCTTGTGGAGTGTAGAAAAAAGGCGGCGGTATGCTAATACCATCAAAACTATCAAAAGTAAAGGCATTATAATGAAAGCGAAAGTTGGTTAAATTTGGGGCAGTGCTTAGTCCTGCCGGAATATTGCCTATGAAATTATTACTTGATATATCCAGCACCTCCAGATTAGTCAGATTACTCAATCCAAGAGGTAAATTTCCTTCAAGCTCTGTATCTCGTATCTGTAATATGCGAAGGTCAGTTAAATTCCCGATTTCCTCCGGCAATGTACCGGTAAGGTTAGATTGCCCCATATACAAATACCTCATATTAATCAGGTTACCAATTTCTGGTGGTATTGGTCCACTAAGTGGGTTTCCTGTTGTTCCCAAAAAGGTAAGATTTGTCAGGTTGAAAAGTTCAAGGGGTAAAGTTCCTATAAAATTATTAGTCGCCAGATTTAGTCCGACAAGAGTGCTTAGGTTCCCCAACTCCGCAGGAATAGCTCCTTCCAAGTTATTTCTACCAAAGTATAAGCCTCGTGGTTCAGCCAGGTTACCAATACCCGTAGGTAATGTGCCTGTCAGGTTATTAATATTTAATCTAAGGCTATCTAGGCAACCATTGGAATTAAGTATAACACCATGCCACTGATCTATTGGTTCATTCAAGTCCCAGGTGTCGATCCAATTGGTTCCATTCGTTGAATAGTAAAGATTAACCAAAATTAAGGAATCGTTAGCTCGACAGTTTCCGGCGAGTGGAGATCCGTAATAATTAATCGTATTATATAAATTTAGCCTTCCATTGCCCACACATTTACCATTTAATGCCGATACTGGGTCAACAGAATTCACAATTGCTTCCTTTATTTCATCATAAGGCATATCAGGATAAATTCCCTTTAAAAGGGCACAAGCGCCGGTGACATGTGGAGCTGCCATGGAAGTACCACTGTTAGTTTCATAGCTGTTTTGTGGGAAGCAACTCAAGATCGCAGAACCCGGTGCCACCAGATCGACACTAGTCTGTCCAAAGTTGGAAAACACTGATAGAAGATCGTTTTTATTACTGGCAGCGACCGATATAATATTATCATGGTCATAAGAAGCCGGATAAAGGGGATTGATATCGTTATTATTTCCATAATTATTTCCTGCGGCTGCAACAAACAAATGCCCATTAGTTTCGGCATTATCAAGGGCTTGAACCAGTGCATTGGAATAAGGTCCTCCTCCCCAGCTATTATTACTCATCGGCATCTCCATCATGACTGCATAATTAAGCGCTTCCACTGCATCAGCTGTAGTGCCATAGCCATAATCGCTTAAAAATTTCAGTCCGGCAAGTTGTACATCCCATGTTACTCCTGTTAATCCAATATTATTATTTCCGTCGGCACCTATGATGCCACTAACATGTGTTCCATGCCCTGATGTTCCGTAAGGATTATTATCATTATTTCTAAAATCCCAGCCTACGAAGTCATCAACATAACCATTATTATCATCATCTAGCCCATTTTGATCTCCTGGATCAAATATCCAGTTAGTTCCATTCCATTCCAATACCTTTCCATCGCCATCTGCATCTTCCCCCATG
>JAHDFX010000096.1:8884-22287 GCA_020627965.1 Saprospiraceae bacterium
AAGGTCTTCATGCGTCCAGTCTATTCCCGCATCAATCACTGCCACGATCACGTCTGGGCTACCAGAAACCAGCGACCAGGCTAAACCAGCACCGATGTCTGCCCCTGGTGTACCACCATCCTGTCCTGTATTATTCATGCTCCACAAACTCCCTAGCAAGGGGTCGTTAGGAAGGGTCATGTCTGAGAAATAAAGATAATTAGGCTCTATAAATTCAATATCGGGATGTTCTTTATAAGCATCAATAAGCGCCTGTAAGTCAGCTTTTATCGTAGCTGCAGGCAATTCCCAAAGTTCTACATCTAATCCGGGAAATTCCTTTTTTGAATTCGCCTGGAGCTGGCTTTTAAGAGTGGCTTTCCGGCTCACTCCTTTACCTGATCTCATTTTTATAAGCACCTCCCCAGGTACGAAATCAGGCGATTGAGTGAAAGCCGGTAAAGCCATGAGACAAATAACTATTGTCAAGAACAAGTTATAAAAGGGTCTCCAAACTCTATTTACCAATATTGTTTTATGGTTACAGGTCGCTTTCATATTTTTCAGTTTATCTGTGTGTTTTTTGTGTTAATACAAATGTAGAGCTTATTTTTTTAATTTTTTTTCACTAATTTCACATTAAATACAGTTATTTTAAAATTTATAATTTTCATTTACATTTCATTATCAATAATTTAAATGAATTCAATTAAAAGTAAAAAAGAAAGATCTTTTTTATTCATAGCGCTCATCAATTCTTTTACAGAAAAAGAAATGAACGATCTTTCAATGCTTGTAGATTGTCATTATTTCAATACTGATCGCTATGTGTCACGGCTTTTTTATTGGTTGGAAGATAAGGTATGGAATAAGCGTTCTTTTGATGAAAACATGCAATATGAGGTCTTTGCAAAGATATTTGATGATCGCCCTCCTAAGGTCAATACATTAAACAAAGAAGAAAAATCTCTACTAAATGCGAAAATGACCTTATTAACCCGTTTAGCGGAAACTTTTTTAATTCTGAAAGCCATTGACAAAAAACCTGCCTGTAAGACAGAATTACTGCATGATGAATTATTGGAAAGAAAGCAGTTTTTACTATTTAATCGCCATGTAAATAAAAGGCGAAAGGAATTAGATAAACAAGTAGCGCAGGATATAGATTATCATCATCATCAGTATCATATAGAACACAGTGTTCTAAATTATTTGTATCAAAGCGGGCAAATAACAACTAAGAATAATCTGGCAGAATTAAACCATCATTTAGACATTGATTACATCTTGAATAAGTTGAGTTTTTATCTGACCGAAATATCTTTAGCAGGTGCTTCCAATCGGCAATACAGCAACAACACTCAAATAAAATCAGTTATAAAATTAGCCAAATCACCAATTTATGTTGAACATCCGCTTGTGCAGATTTACCTCGCTATCATACAAATGATGGAAGATAGAGCTCTAAGTTCTTATGAAAAAATGCTTAGTTTACTCAAACACTTTACGACAAATATCTCCTCAGAAGATCGTACAAATTTCTATACTATCGCTACAGTATTCTGCTCTCGTGAAATTATGCAAGGCAATTTGATTTATAATCGAAAAGCATTTGAACTTTATCAACTGATGCATGAAGAAGATATCCTGAAAGAGCAGGGCTCTAATGGCATCAGCAATCTAAAAAATCTGGTCACTGTCTGTTGTCGTGTAGGAGAATTTGACTGGGCTACACAGATCATTGAAGAATATCGTTCCTATATTGAATCCGTTTTTCGTGATAGTGTCTGTCATTTCAATCTCGGAGCGATCGCTTTCTATCAGAGCAACTATCAGGAAGCTATTCGTCATTTTATCCGGGTAGATAAAGTTAATCTGACCTATGATTTGAACTGTCGGGTAATGCTTTTAAAATCGCATTACGAAACTGATAAAGAATATGATGAACGGACGATGCAAATATTCCGTTCTGCTGAAAAATTTATACACGAGAATAAGTCTTTGGCGCCTAATTATAAAAAAGGTTATAAAAACTTTATCCGCTTATTAATCAATGTCTATCGCATTCGTCACAGGGCTACAAAAATCACCAAAGAGCGGGTATTGGAAAAGTTGGAACAAGTCGAATTTATCAGCGATAAACATTGGTTGGCAGAGAAGATAAAAGAATTATAGCAATGAGAAAAGTAAATTTTTCCATTTCTTTGAATTCATAATTAAATTTCTACCTTATTCAACATTAAATAAGGTTTCCGGATATTCCCAAACTGCTACGCTCTAATTTCTCCTTCTGCTTCCTTTCATGATTCACTTTCCAGCACTTCACCAAGCACCTCATTATACAGCTGCTTCCAATCTGCGACAGTTCCGTAATCAACTCCATCAACAGCAATATTGCTCGAAGTAACTGTTCCCAACTTGTAATACACTTGATTGTTCAACTCCAGAAAACGTAAGAACTCTCCTTCACCATGAGCAGGAATACTAACGATCACCCTACTCTGAGCTTCGCCAAATAGCAATGCATCTTTACGAATATCACTATCCAAACGAATATCAAAACTCAGATTTCCTGCCATAGCGCTTTCCAATAAGGCTACGAACAAGCCACCTTCCGAAATATCATGAGCAGATTCGATCATATTTTTATTAATGAGTTTTAGAATATTCTCTTGGAGTAAATGCTCTTCGTCTATATCAAAATATGGAACAGGAGAATGTTTGACACCATGTATAAAACGGACATATTCCGAAGAACTGATATTGCTTCTATGCTCCCCCAACATATAGATCAGATGATCTTTTTCTTTGAAATTTAGAGTCATTCGCTTACTGCCCTGATCTATAATGCCAAGCATACCAATCGTTGGAGTGGGATAAACAGGTTCGGCTGTATCTCCTAAAACTGTGTGGTTGTAAAAGCTAACATTTCCACCTGTAACTGGCGTACCAAATTTGCGACAAGCATCTCCCATGCCTTTGATAGCATTTACAAATTGCCAGTAAACACCTGTATTGTATGGGTTGCCAAAATTGAGACAATTGGTGATAGCTACGGGTTGCCCACCTGAACAAACAATATTCCTGGCTGCTTCTGATACAGCGATCATTGCTCCTTTATACGGATCAGCATAAACAAAAGAAGAGTTGCAATCCGTGGTAACGACCAATGCTTTATCTGTTCCTTTTACACGTACAATAGCCGCATCTGAAGGCTGATTGGTTGTCATGGTATTGGTGCGCACCATAGAGTCGTACTGCTCATATATCCAGCGTTTTGAAGCTATATTCGGTGAAGCGACCAGTTTCTTAGCCGTTTCTACAAAGTCTGTTGGAACAGGAATATCGCTGTTATTAAAAGCTTGAATACGCTTTAGATAAGCTGGTTCGCTATACTCACGCTCGTATACTGGCGCGCCACCTCCCAGCACTAAGGGTTCAGCAGGAACATCTGCTACTACTTCTCCGCCTTGATAGAATTCCAGTCGTCCTGTATCCGTTACTTCACCGATAAGTTCACATTCGAGATCCCATTTGTCAAAGACAGTAATTAACTCTGCTTCTCTCCCTTGCTCACAAACGATCAACATGCGTTCCTGACTCTCTGATAATAAAATTTCAAAAGGCTTCATATTTGCCTGACGAGTCGGTACTTTATCCAGATTGATACGCATACCAGCATTTCCTTTGGCGCTCATTTCGGAAGTAGAACAAGTGATTCCGGCAGCCCCCATATCCTGCATGCCTACAATAGCTCCAGTTTTAATAGCCTCTAATGATGCTTCCAACAATAATTTTTCTTGAAAAGGATCGCCAACCTGTACTGCTGGCAAATCCTCTTCTGAATCTTCCGTTAAGTCAGCAGAAGCGAATGTAGCTCCATGAATACCGTCTTTTCCTGTTGCGGATCCCACAATAAAGACAGGATTACCCGTTCCTTCTGCAATCGCAGAAACAGTCTCTCCTACTTTCACAATACCAACAGACATCGCATTGACCAAAATATTTTGATTATAACAATCGTAGAAATAAGCTTCTCCGCCCACAGTAGGCACACCAAAGCAGTTTCCATAATCGCCAATACCTTTGACGACACCTTTCACCAGCCACTTTGTGCGTTTCAATTCAGGCTGGCCAAAACGCAGGGAATTAAGGGCTGCAATCGGTCTTGCGCCCATGGTAAAAATATCACGGTGGATACCTCCTACACCAGTGGCTGCTCCCTGGTAAGGTTCTACAGCTGATGGATGATTATGAGATTCAATTTTAAATGCGCAAGCTAGTCCATCTCCAATGTCCACTAGTCCCGCATTTTCTTCACCGGCTCCAACTAATAAACGTTCGCCGTCGCGGGGCAGGGTTTTCAACCAGGTGATCGAGTTTTTGTAGGAACAATGCTCCGACCACATCACTGAAAAAATACTCAATTCAGTGAAGTTTGGGTTACGCCCTAAAATCTCTTTTATTTTCTCAAACTCTTCTTCTAATAATCCGAGTTCTTTAGCCATTTTAAGTGTGGCAGGTGCATTCATAATAGGTAGCTTTAAATTTTGGGCAAAGATAGAAAAAAGGTAGGCAATTGGATAAGATTTTTAATATGAGGCTAATTTCGTTTTCGTTTAATTGTTAAGTTGTTCAAATATAGTAATTCAAGTATGTAGTTTATGCATTAAAAAAAGGGTAGCAAGCTAACTTACTCCCCTTTTTCATCTTACTAAGCTGTAAGGATTAGTTTATTACTTGTTCAGTTTTTCTAACTTCTCCGCTTCTTTCTCTCTTTTTTTCTCAGCTTTCTCTGCCTTTTTTGCCGCTTTAGCAGCTTTTTTCTCGGCTTTCAAGCGTTTTTTCTCTGCCTTTGCCGCAGCTTTTTCTGCTTTCAAGGCTTTTTTGGCTGTTTTCAAGTCGGCTTTTTCAGACTTCATTTCAGCCTTTTCCTGTTTTACTGCCTCTTTGGCGCTTTGAGCGATTGCCCCTTGTGTAAAGAAGCACAAGGCAAAAAGGAGCATAACAAAGAACTTAATCTGTGATTTCATGTTTGTATTAAATTTTAGTTATTCGGGTGTGCGTTATATAAATAGATTTTAATCTAAAAAAAGATCGAATGATGAGAAACAAAAAAAGGGCCAGTTTATCAACATAGTTAATAAGCTAGCCCCGAAACCCTATGACAATAGGTGTAATTGTCTATATGCAATATACAAAGATTTCGGCATAAAAGCGAATGGTTTTTTGTCGCCTAATGGCAGACTAATTGCTTTAACAGTTTTTTAACCAAGCTATGACAAAAGTTTTATCAGGAAAGTCCTCTTTCTTTCTTAACCATTTCGTAGGCTTGCTGCAATTTTTGAAATTTATCTTTGGCTGCTTTCTGTACTTCTTCTCCTAATTGACTGACTCTGTCGGGATGATATTTTTTAGCCATACGGCGATAGGCTTTTTTCACTTCATCATCACTGACTTTGGAGTCAATTTCCAGAATTGTATAATAGTGTTCCATATCAACACTAGCCAGTACTTTGCCGCCCATAAACATAGCCCTGATCGACTTAAAGTCTTTTGTACTGATGCCTAAATGCCCAGCGATCAATTGAATAACATTGATTTCATCCTGAACAATTTTACCGTCAGCTTCGGCTATTTTAAACATGAAGTGTACCAACTGGAGTCGGGTAGCATGGGATTTTATTTTTTTAATTTGCAGGCATACCTTTCGAACAGAAAATTCTTTTTCCAAAATGATCTCCAATAATTTCATTCGAGATTCAATATGCTCTTCGTCAAAATTGCGTAGATAAAACTCCCTTACATAAGCTTTCTCTTCTTGAAATGGTTTACCTTTTGCCCTCATGACCTCGGCAGCTAAGATTAACAGACAGAGTTCAAACTCATTCTTTTGTACTGTATAATTACGGATTACATTGTCTGCATGATCTTTGGCGTAATTTTGAACATATTTGAACCCACCGACCACTTTATTCATGGCAGAATCGAAGATTGAGCCTATTGGTCCTTCTTTTGCCCGGCCAACACCTTCCTTTAGCCAGTTTTCAAATTTCGAGATATCCATACTGAAAGATTCTTTGAAATTGGTATAATTCCGCCAAATTACTAATATTTGCGGGATGAAAGAGAAAATAAAGCAATTAGAAGAAAAAATAGCCGCTGCAAAACAGGGAGGAGGCGAGAAAAGTATTGCCAAGCAACATGCAAAAGGTAAACTAACAGCCAGAGAAAGGCTGCATTTTCTGCTTGATGAAGGTTCTTTTGAAGAATTGGATATATTGGTGACACACCGTTGCCATGATTTTAATATGCAGGAAAAAATATATCCCGGTGATGGTGTAGTAACAGGCTATGGGAAGATAGACGGCCGCTTGGTATACGTTTATGCTCAAGACTTTACTGTATTTGGCGGGGCTTTATCAGAAGCTCATGCAAGAAAAATATGCAAGGTCATGGATTTAGCTATGAAGAACGGATCTCCAGTTATCGGACTAAGTGATTCAGGTGGTGCCAGAATTCAGGAAGGTGTGGATTCACTAGGTGGTTATGCTGATATTTTCTATAGAAATGTAAAAGCTTCTGGTGTTATTCCACAAATCTCAGCTATCATGGGACCTTGTGCAGGTGGTGCTGTTTATTCTCCTGCTATGACCGATTTTATTTTTATGGTGGAAGGAACTTCTTATATGTTTGTGACTGGTCCGAATATTGTGAAAGTAGTCACCAATGAAGAAGTCAGCTCAGAAGACCTAGGTGGAGCCAGCGCACATTCCAGCAAATCAGGTGTTACCCACTTCACAGCTGCTGATGATGTGCAGACCATTCACAATATTAGAAAATTGCTTTCTTATATCCCTCAAAATTGCGAAGACGACGCCCCGCTACTTCCCTATGAAGCAGGTGATGAAACACGTGAACAACTTGCCAGCATTATTCCCGAAAATGCGAATCAACCCTATGATATGCGTGAGGTAATACAGGGAATTGCAGATACCGATTCCTTCTTTGAGGTTCATGAGGAATATGCACCTAATATTGTTGTAGGCTTTGCTCGTATTGCCGGACGAAGTATAGGTATTGTAGCGAATCAGCCAGCTTACCTTGCAGGCGTATTGGATGTAGAAAGTTCCAGAAAAGGTGCACGTTTTGTACGTTTTTGCGATTGCTTTAATATCCCTCTTCTTGTTTTAGTGGATGTTCCAGGTTTTCTGCCGGGTACCGACCAGGAGTGGAATGGAATTATTACCAATGGTGCCAAATTGCTCTATGCTTTCAGTGAAGCTACAGTGCCAAGAGTAACCGTTATTACCCGTAAAGCTTATGGCGGAGCTTATGATGTCATGAATTCAAAACACATCGGTGCTGATCTGAATTATGCATGGCCTAGTGCAGAAATTGCCGTTATCGGTGCCAAGGGTGCCAGCGAAATTATCTTTCGTCGTGAGATTGCAGCAGCAGATGATCCGGCAGCTAAATTGGCTGAAAAAGAGGCTGAGTACGCAGCTACATTTGCCAATCCCTACAAAGCCGCCCAACGTGGTTTTATTGACGAAATTATTCTTCCTGAAAATACACGCAAAAAACTGATCTCAGCTTTTGAAATGCTGGAAAATAAAGTAGATACACTTCCCAGAAAGAAGCATGGGAATATTCCTTTGTAAAAAGCCGGGTGTATCAATTTCGTTGAATAGTTTTTAATATTTCCTTTACATTAACTAATTTGGTATCGCTACAGCTTATACGTAGTAATTCGGTAAATTCGTGGCCTTGCGCTGCGTATACCCTAGCATCAATATTCCTAAAACTGGCTGTAGTAGTTTTGTAGGCCATCCAAATGTTTGCATCAGGTAGCTTTGTTAATTCTTCTAATTGCTCGTATTTACTTTTCAATGTATTGGCATCGTTCGGCTCAAAAACCATGTCTTCTACACCAGCTTCATAAGCAATGAGTACATCACCTTTTTCATTTCTGACCTGCAAAAACTCTGTGTCATCCCCAATATTTTTATCTATGCTATATCCTTCCGGGATTTCCATCTTGTATATACCTCTGATAATGACCGTTTTTTCTGTAGGATTTTTATTTTTTTCTTGCATTATATCCTGATTAGATGATTTGCTTGGTAAGCATTGTGTTAAACTGCTAAAAATAGCAAAGCTGAGTAAAATGATTGAGCATTTTGAACCCACAGATAACCAGTTTTGAAGAATATTCATCTTAATTGTTTATTTTACGTTATATATTACACTTTATTCTGACCTTGTTTATTTATTCCCTGAAATCATTAAAAGTCACCTAAATTTTAAAAAATATTTTATGCAATTTAAATGGTTAATGTTTGATGCAGATAACACTTTACTAGATTTTAGCGGCGCCTCAAAGCAATCCCTTTGGCAGACTTTTGAAGATAATGGACATGCTTGTAATGCAGAGATATATGCCATTTATAAAAAAGTAAATGGGCAAATATGGTCAGATTTTGAACAAGGAAAGATCACTGCCGAAGCACTTCGTCCAAAGCGGTTTGCAGAATTATTTAAAGCCATTGACCTCTACCCTGCTTCGCCAGAAAACTTTAGTAAAGCCTATTTAGAGAACCTAATTTACAAGTCAGAAATTTACGACGGAGTAAAAGGAATTTTAAAAAAACTAAAACCTGAATACCATTTAAGTATCATTACAAATGGACTCAAAGAAGTACAAAGACCAAGGCTTCGCAGGCTCGATATAGATCAATATTTTGATAGTATAATAGTATCGGATGAGGTTGGTGTAGCAAAACCCGATAAAGCTTATTTTGATATTGCTTATTCTTCTATTGAAAATCCGCCTCCTAAAGAACAAGTCCTTGTAATCGGTGATAGTTTGAAATCGGATATACTAGGCGGACTTAATTATGGTTTCAAAACTTGTTGGATTAACCCGAATCAACTCCCTGTAATAGAGGGAATTGAGCCTGATTATCAATTAAAATCTGCCATCGACATAGTGGAGTTATTGATTAAGTGATTTTTAGGTTCTAAAACCTAAAATGATACATCAGGCTAATAGACTTTATCTATTTTGTTATTAAATTGTGTTCGTGTAAAATTTACAATATCTTGCAGCGGATTGGATTCTAAATAAAGATTATCATGAGTGAAATTAGAAAAATAGCGATAATGACTTCCGGTGGTGACGCTCCCGGCATGAACGCCTGTATACGTTCTGTGGTCAGAAGTGCTGCTGGTCATAAATTATTGATTGATGGAATTATACGGGGTTATGAAGGGATGATAAATGGTGATTTTCAACAAATGAATACAAGAACAGTTGCCAATATAATTCATCGTGGTGGAACCATTTTGAAAACAGCCCGGAGTGAGGTTTTCAAAACTCCAGAAGGTCGTCAGCAAGCTTATGAACAATTAGTTGCTGCCGATGTAGATGCAGTTGTTGCTATAGGTGGAAACGGTACATTTACAGGAGCACATATTTTCTCTCAGGAATATAATATTCCATTCATAGGCATCCCTGGAACAATCGACAATGATCTTTATGGAACAGACTATACCATCGGCTTTGATACAGCTGTCAATACAGCCATAGAAGCAGTGGACAAAATCAGGGATACAGCTGACTCGCATGATCGATTATTTTTTATTGAGGTTATGGGGCGTGATTCTGGCTATATTGCCTTAAATACTGGTATTGGAGTAGGAGCTGGCAACATTTTATTGCCCGAAACTCATACAGATATTGATGAGCTGGTTAATGCTTTAAAAATTGGCGTCAAGCGCAAAAAGCTTTTCAATCTTATCATTGTAGCAGAGGGCAATAAGAGTGGAGGAGCAATGAAGATTGCTGAGGAAGTCGATAAACGGTTCAATCATTACGAAAGTAAAGTAGCTATTATTGGGCATTTGCAGAGAGGTGGTGCGCCTACTGGTCTGGATAGGGTACTTGCAAGTCGCCTGGGCTTTTCTGCCGTAGAAGCATTACTATCGGGAAAGAAGAACGTTATGGTTGGTATTGTTAATAATGAAGTAGCATATACGCCACTAGAAGAAGCTATTTCAAAAGAAAAAAAGCTCAATCCGTATCTTCTCAAAATGGCTGAAGTGCTGGCAATCTGATAATTGTTTCAAATTGGAAAATAAAAAAGGGTTTAGCGAATTGCTAAACCCTTTTTTATTGAATTATTATTCCTTAAGCTTATTTGCTCACAGTAATTCTTCTTGAAATATTGCCTTCATCAGTTTGAAGTGTCAATACATAAACACCTGTAGCTAAATCAGCTGTATTGATCGTCAGGTTGTTAGCACCTGCTACATAATTAGCAGTAGCAACAGTTTTTACCTGCTGACCAAGAGCATCATAAAGAGCAACAGTCATTTCTGTAGCTTCAACTAGAGAGAATTCAACCGAAACGAAATCCTGAGCAGGATTCGGGAATACACGGAAAGATTCGCTAGACACAAGATCTTCAACATCTACAATCGTTGTAACATCAGCAATACCAGAATCTTCAGCTAAGAACTGACCTCCACTGAAAAGTACATTACCATCCTGATCTGTTACAGAGTAAGAACCTTGTCCAAAACCACAGCAGATACCATCTCCGTAGTCATCAAGCAGATAAAACTCATAACATCCGTCAGCAGGAATAGTTACACTTTGAGTATAAGTCGTATTATTAGCATAACCAAGTGTTTCATCACATGGGTAAGACTGAGTCTGGCCACCAGCAACAGTATTTGGATTACCACCACTAGCCATTACAGTACCATTACTTAAATCTCTGAACTCCCAGTATGTCTCACAGCCATAATCATCAGTAAGAACACTAATTTCAACAGTGTTAGTCTCTGCTGCTGTCGCATCAGAAATAGTATGTGTCAATTGATTATTAGCAACAACAGGATCACTAGCGCCATTCACCTGAATAACACTCATAGTCAATGTAGTTGCCTGAGTTACCGTTACAGGATCGAAAGTAACATCAATAAGGCTATAAGTACTAACATTGCCTGTCCAGCTTAAATCCTGAATAATACCACTATTATCCTCCAGACGGAAGATAGCACTGGTCATGGCATCAAGTCCATTATTCTGGATGCTCATTGTTGGCGAGAAAGTCACATCACCACATAATGCAACTTCAGTAATATCATGCTCCAATAAAGCAGCATCAATCGCAGCTGTAGCTACTGGGCAATTATTATGAGCATTATACATAGTATTCGCAGTTGGGAAACTACCAGTATAAAGATCAGTGATAGAACGATTTGGACAAATAGCCAGGATAGTAGGAATACCAGTTACACCATAAGCTGTTCCTACATCATCAGCGTTATCAGCAAGAGGTGCATCATGGCCAGTTAACCAATCTCCCATAGTACCGGCAGTATTACCCATCAAATCATCCATTCCAGTAGTATTATCTACTTCTAATGTAATGACTACTATTTCGTCACTACCTGCAGGACCATAAGTATTGAAAGCATCATCCATTGCATAAGTCTGGTGGAAGTCCCAACAAGGAGGGCACCATGTAGCAGAAAAGTCAACTACAACGGTTTTCCCCTGATCCAGATAAGTGTATAGATTGTGCTCTACACCATCAAGGTCTGTTACAGTAAAATCAGGAGCGAATGTAGGTTGTGCATATGCATTAACGGAGCACATAGCAGCTAACAAAATTACTCCTAAATAGCGTAATAAAGATTTCATATTAAATCGTATTTGATTAGAAAATTAAAGTTTGCTGATTAGTTTTGAGCTTAAACTTACATTGTCTTCGCCAATTAGGTGAAGCATATAGGTTCCTTTTGGTAGTTCATTAATATCAAACCATTCCGCAGTATTATTATACTGAAAACGCTTTATTAAACGCCCGGAAGTATTATAAATAACCACTTCCTGAATAGTTTGATCGCCTTCAATAGTAAATAAACCATTTGAAGGATTTGGATAAACTTTGAAAGTAGACTGAATGACATTCTGATTATTCGTCAGGTTTGAATCAAAATTGTAGAAGCCTGTTACGTTATTGCTGTTGTTTCCAGCATCTTCTACTAAGACTTCTATAAAGGCGCTGCCATCAGTACCCGAAGGATAAACATGAACATCCATAGTGCCTTCTTCTCCTCCTGCCATATCAAAGGTCATTGTACTAACATTCGGTAAAAAACATTGATTTTTATCACATACGGCACTCTGCCAACCTGATGTTATATTGATAACATTACGTGTCCAACGATATGTTTTGAGAGTAGAAGCTTCATTTTTCACTAAGCCATAACCTACAACATCCGTAGAAGCTGCTGGCACCAATGTACTTAAAGTATCTGAAGTATTGATCGTAACCTGAGTGAAAGCTGTAAGTGAAAAGATTGTGAATAATAAGGTAAAAAATTTCTTCATATTAATATATTTTTATACGTAAATAATAAGCATTACCACTATACATAGCAATGAATGTATTTATTTATCTATTTTCATATTTCACATTAAAATGAATTCCGACGACTAAGGAAGGCTCCGTTCTTATTTGTTTGTTATGTAAAACAAACAAAAATTATTTGGCTTACATAATATTTCACCAAAAAATAATGTAGTTTTTTTGACGCAATCCAAAGAGCATTTCTTTGTCTTTGGAAAGACAAATACAACCTAACACAATAATTAACAACTAAATATACAATTAAAAAATCAATACTTCTTTCTTAAAACCTGTTAATTTGATTTATCTTTATTCTGGTTCTTGAAGTTCTTTTTCTTCTATCAGGTTGAAATACTTATCATATACCTTAATTTTAGCTGTAACTACACGATTACCTTTTCTACCTTCTACCACAATAATTCGATCGTTCTGCAAGTAATACTGAATGTCTCTATCTCTTTTACGAAGTTCTCCTAATTTATTAAATTCCTTGTCATAAGTAACAAAGTAAAAAGGGGTAAAAATGCCTTTATTTTCCAAGGTTAAAATATAATTATCCGTAGGAATAATATCTCGAAGTTCTCCGCCCGAAACTCTATACTGGTTAATCAATGTAAAGTCTTTATTATAGGTAGACATAATACCGTTAGAAACATTTGAACGTTGCCTGAAAACAAGAATATAGTCACGCTGACATTTATAACTAAGGTCTACAAAATTCCACTCCATATATCCTAGGCGATTCATTTCACTATCATAGGATACTAGATAATTGCGGGTATGAATTTGATGTTTTTCCCGAACGACAAAATAATCACTATTGGTCAAATAGGTCGTCTGAGTGAATCCGGTTAATGGGGTCAATAAGAGTAATAAAAAGAATATATTTTTCATGATTCTACAGTTTGAATGAATGTTATGTATTTTAGACGTTGATTATTATGTTAAGTACCTAAGTGTAAGTAATTGGACATTAATATTTATCTTTGACCTATG
>JAHDFX010000097.1 GCA_020627965.1 Saprospiraceae bacterium
CTTTCATTTATACATTCGCCATATCCTTCCAGATGTTACAGTTATTTCAAAAAAATATTTCCCTAAGAAAAAAAATCAGACAAAGTGTAACATATTAACTGCTTAAGCGAATGTACAGGTAAGTACCCCGAAAAACTGATTTTCTACAACAAAACTAAAATACGGACTATGAGAGCTTTTATTTTTTGTTTTTTGATGGCAATTTGTCTTATTAATAATGTACACGGACAACGTGATTCACTGATTATGGAACTTGAAAAGACATTGCAGGCTCAGATTGATTCTTTGGGAGAAGAGCATCTTGATGTGGCGGTGCTTTGTGATAGTTTGGGATGGATATATATGGACATTGGGGATTATGTCCAAGCTGATAGTCTATTTATTAAGGCATTGGAAATTAAAATAAAGAAGTTCCAAGAGAAGAATTCCCACATTGCAGACTCTTATAATAACTTAGGGGTGCTACACTACTACATGAGTGATTACGACAAAGCTATTAGTTTTCATAATAAAGCATTAAATATTTGGCCTGAGATATTAGGTGAGCAGGACTCTAACATCGCAACCACCTATAACAACTTAGGAAATATTTATTATACGACAGGTCATTATGAAGAAGCTATTAGCTTTCATAATAGAGCATTAAGTATTTGGTTAAGAGTATCAGGAGGGAAGCACCCTAACCTCGCAAATTCTTACAATAACTTAGGGAATATATATAGCATATTGGGAGATAATGAAGAAGCTATTAAATTGTATGGCAAAGCCTTAAATATCGACCTTGAAGTATTTGGAGAAAAGCATCCTTACATAGCCCATTCTTATAATAACCTAGGAGATGTATATATGAAAATAGGTGATTATGAAAAAGCTATTAGTTGTCTTAATAAAGCATTAAACATTTATCTTAAAGCACTTGGAGAGAAGCACCATTACGCAGCAAATTCTTATAATATCTTAGGGTATGTATATGGGGGAATAGGCAATTATGAAAAAGCTATTAGTTGTCTTGAAAAAGCATTAAATATTAGACTTAATGTATTTGATGAAAAACATCCTACCTTAGCTGATTCTTATATTGCTTTAGGCTTGACTTACAACGAAACAGGCGACTACGAAAAAGCTATTAGCTATCTTAATAAATCATTAGATATCCTTATTGATGTATTTGACGAAAAACATAGTTTTGTAGCAATATCTTACAATAATTTAGGATTGACTTATTACGAAACAGGCGATTACGAAAAAGCTATTAGCTATTTTAATAAAGCATCAGATATCTTTATTGATGTATTTGATGAAAAGCATAATAGCTTAGCAACATCTTACGGTAATATAGGATTGGCTTACAACGGAATGGGCAATTATGAAAAAGCCATTAATTATTATAATAAAGCATTAGATATCTGGCTTGGTATATTTGATAAAAAGCATTCTAGCGTAATGCTATGTTACGAGAATGTTTCCATAACATATGAAGAAAGTCACAACTACAAGATAGCCGATTCTTTATGGCATATAACAATCCCTCAAAACATTGAACACCTTCAAAAAACCTACCTTTTTCTATCTGAAAAACAACGTATTAAATATCTAAAAACACTAAACAAAACTTACAACAATTTTTACTCCTTCACAACAAATCACGGAACAGATAACACAAAAGAACTCGCTGCTAATCTATTACTCAACACCAAAGCCTTGGATTTAGATTATAGTCTTAATACCCGAAAACTCATAAAACAAATAAATGACGACTCTCTAAGCAATACTTCCAGAGAACTTACAATCATTAACAACCAGCTGGCGAAAGCCGAAACCATGAGCGAAGAAGAACTAAAAAAAATAGGCTGGGATATAACAGAAAAAAGAGAAAAGCAGGAAAAACTGGCATTTCAAATGCTTCAACACCCGGAACTACGCAAAAAACTCAACCCAGAAACTATAGAATGGCAGGATATACAAAATCACCTTGAAGTAGATGAAGCAACTATTGATTTCATGGATATATACGACCGGAAAGATAGTACTTGGGTATACTATGCGATCATTACTACTAAAAATACCGTAAACCCAGAATTTATCCGTATCGTAGATGACAATACACTGGATACTTATCTTGCAAGCAGAAAAAATTTCCCCCGGTATCTTACAGAAACTTTTGATAATTCAAATTTCTATGAGCAACTCTGGCGACCTTTAATCCCTCATTTAAAAGGAATAAAAACCATTCACCTATCTCCGGCAGGGCGTTTACACA
The DNA here is from genome assembly GCA_020627965.1 of Saprospiraceae bacterium. Lineage (GTDB taxonomy): Bacteria > Bacteroidota > Bacteroidia > Chitinophagales > Saprospiraceae > JAHDEO01. The sequence continues at coordinate 2,261 of JAHDFX010000097.1, forward strand.
ATGTTGCTTTTGAAGCATTACTAAATGAGGATAAGCAATATTTATCTGACAAATACGAATTTCGTTACTACTCAGCTATGCGGGACTTACTTAAAGAAAAGCAAAAAGCAGTGAAATATGAAAGCGCAGTATTGATAGGAAATATTGACTATGACCTAAGCTATAACACGCCTAAAGAAGAAATACTGGAAGAAAAAGAAGGACGAAGTATTCGTAGTGGTTTTGACTCATTACCGGGTACTAGAGAAGAAATTTACAACCTGGATAGTATTTGCCGGGAATTAGATATTAAAACTATTATTCTTGAGGGGCAATATCCCACAGAAGATACCATCAGTTATTTTATCAGAGATAAAGCCCCAAGTATTTACCACTTTGCGACTCATGGTGGTTTTTTGTCTCCTCCTGATGCTTTAGATTTGCATATAGAAGGTATAAGTGGCAGGCTAAGAACATCCGATAATCCACTACAACGCTCTTTATTGGTGCTTCATGGAGGTAATTACCGCTGGGCTAAGAATGAACCGGCTATTAGGAGTAATGGCGAAGATGGTATATTAACTGCTCTGGAAGTTACAGGTTTAGACCTTCAAAATACTAATCTGGTCGTTCTCTCTGCCTGTGAGACGGCTAAAGGCAAAGTATATAATACCGAAGGCGTCTTCGGCTTACAAAGAGCCTTCAAACTAGCTGGCGTAGACAACGTCATAGCCAGCCTTTGGAATGTAGATGACGAAACCACCAAAGAACTCATGATCCGCTTCTACACCAATTTGCTCGAAAAGAAAATGGAAGTCGCCACTGCTTTGCGTGAAGCCAAGAAATCTATGCGGGAAGACGACTATCAGCCGAAAGACTGGGCAGGGTTTATTTTGATCGAGTAATTCGGGGTGTTGAGGTAATATACTTTTTAATTGATAGAATAAAGCGTGGGGCTTTTGTAGCCTTGCGCTTTTTTTTATAAAAAAACCTAATTTTTACTGTTAAAAAGATTCCGTAAAACTGTAACAAATCATCTATATCAGCGAATATAAGAGTGAAGAAAATAATGTTTCAAAAAAACCTTTTAAGATGAGAAAAACAATTTTTTTCGCAGTCATGATCTGGAGTCTTTGTACGACATTGAATGCTGCAACTATGTTCCCCGCAGAGGCTCATTATGCTACTGCCAAAACTACCGTAAAAACAAACATTGTCCTGATGAAGTACATTGGATTCATTGACATTGCCCAGGGACGGGTTAGCGTAAGTGAAGACTGCCATGTACCCATCTTTATTACTATAAGATCGCATACTGGCACGTTTCACCGACAAATGACCGGCGGGCAAGTCTGGAATCTAAATGGTCTACTCAGTGGAGAATTTACTGTAATGGTTGTTGGGTACGGCTTTACACCTCACACCCTTACAGGACATTTGTAGGACGATTGAACATCTCAGAAAAACATTTGGAAGGACAGCCTGGTATCACGGTCTGTCCTTTTTTAATTCTAACCAATGCTTTTAATATTCCTCGAGTTTGGTTTTGAGCCAATCATAATAAACTACCGTTTCATATCCATCCAGCATTTCTTTTAATTGTCTCCGGGAATGTTTTCGACTATCCATCGCAGCTACAAATTCTGCGAAATTGATATTAGCGGTTTTTACCGTTGGCGTGTAATTTCTTTCTCTTATCGTATTGATATAATTCGCAGTTTCCTGGCTCGGATCATAATATTTTCCACCTTCTCCAATGTATTCTTTTAACTCATAAATACATTTGATCTTCAAGGAACGGTAAGTAAAAAAGAAAGGGAAAAGATTAGGGCCAGGTGTCAGGAAGCGAGTGAAGATTTCTTTATATTTTTTCAAACCAAAATCTCTGTAAGCCAGACAAAGATCACCTGTCGTGTCTTGCTGATTTTCTTTGACCTGCTTCAAATGTCGATTCAGAATAGCCGGAATTTCATAATGCTTCCCCATTTTGGCACAATAAAAACAATAATTGATCAACAAATGCGGAGGAATCATTCCCTGGTCGGTAAATAAATCATTAGTAAAGCCAAAACGATATATCTCATAGTTGATTGTAGCTACATGATGTTTATACCTCACGGCCCATGAGCCATAATTTGACAGTAATCCAAGTGCTATAGTCATTTCCGACGATGTTATATCAGTTATACACTCAAAAACAAAATCCCGTAGTGCAGTAAATTCTGCTTCCTGATATGTTTCCTGAGTGACCAGATCATAATAACGCTCATGAATTTCGATCAGCTTATCATTGGATTCATTAATTATGCTCCCCATCTGTCGGACTTCCCGAAGCAAATGGACATCTATATCTTCATCAATCACCCGCCTTCTCATAATGATCTCACTACCATGCTTCAGTTTCGAGATGTATATAAACTTATCAAGAGCATTCAGCAAAGTATTCAGCGTAATTTTTCCATTATCAAAACGACGAAAATCAGGATTATAATATAGTATCTGGCTAATCATGTACATATCCAGATAGTCTGCCCATTCCTTTTTAGGTGTATTTTGTAACTTCTCGTATAAAGCTTCAATTTGCCGGTAATAACGATTGAATAAGGCTGTTTGCGGTAAGTCTTCTTGCGCTGCATGCGATAACTGACGTTTCAAATAACGAATCAATATAATCTGCTTTCGGAGTGGGTTTTCTCTTTCCTCATATTTTAATTGCAGATCGATAATATACTTCTCCAGTACTTTATGAGCATCAGAAGCCAGTAAGGTTAAATCTCTTTTTTTAAAAGGGCGATCCGGGTATATATATTTATATACGAGGTCTTCTGTTAGCTTATCTTCCCGTTCATAATTTTTTCTAAGGTAATCAAATAAGCGGTAAATATATGGTCCCTTAACACCCTCGCAAGCCTGTTTTTTATTCCATGAAGCAGCCAGGCTATTCATTTCTTTTTTTTCAAGGGTAATAAATAGTTGAAGTAATTTGGAATCATTCATTTTTTGTGCTTTTAGACACAAGTTTAGAGGGATTTTATTTCTAATACAAATTATTATGTTTTTAAAACGATTTTAGAAAAAAGAGTTCACTGCCACAAAGCACTTATAATAAGTGTAATTATAAAAAAATATTTACAACATACATCATCAAATCAGTCATAAAGAACGTCTGTTTTTCTGATTTTAAAAAAAACCTCGCAGCAGGATTAAAATAGAACCCGGCACTTTTGGCAGGCAATGTAATTGATGCAATGCTAAAAAACTGATAAAAACCTGTAACATTTCTAAGTATTTGGCGAATATGAAGATGAGAGTAATTCGTATTCAAAATAATTTAGTACCCTGGGGATAAACTATTAGGAGTTTATCCCTTGTGTTGATTATATTGAATGTTCCTAAAGCCTTTTTATTCAATACTAAACACACATTATGCGAACTTTTGTTTTTTGTTTTTTGATGGTAATGACAATAAACAATTTATCTAGTCAATCTATCTTTAAATTAAATAAAGAAGTAAATTACTCTAATTTGGATGAATATGGAAGTACACTAACTAAATATCAACAAGAATTGGAATATCAGAAAAACTCATCAAAAGTAAACATCAGTCCAGTAAGATATTCTTTTTACCCTATGGCAGAATTGAGAACCAAGGCGCAAAGAAAAAATAAAGCAAAAAAATTCAGGTTATCATTTGAGGATTGGGACATGGGGATAGCAGACAATGACCTCCTCTTCAAACGATTGACTTTACAAACAAAAATAACTGATTTCAGGCTAGTTATATATATACACTCATATGCCCATGATTTTATACCTTCCAGAAAACTATTTCATGAAGAAATATCAACCAGACTCTTTGGTAAAGATAACCTTCCTCTTGCTTCTTATTACGAGAATATAGGGAATATGTACTACAATAAATACAACTATACACAAGCATTATTCTGGTATAAAAAGGCATTGCTCGAAAGGAAAAGAATAGCAAAACCTTCTAATTCCGTAGAGCCTGTATCTTCACATCTAAAAATAGCCAATACCTATTTATGTAAAGGTGAATATGATAAAGCAATAAGTCACTTTAATGAATTTTACATACCTATTGATAAAATTGTAGAAAACATAGAACACATTTATGATTATGGACATTTCATAAATGGAACGTTATCACATACATTAAAAAACTCAAATGAATTTACAATAGCTAACGTTTATGGAATAGCTGGAAATTATGAGAAAGCTGACTCAATATGGAAAGCGTTATTACCTGAATGGATCGAAGGTTTGCGGATCGGTTCTATGGGCAATCGCTTTTTCAATGAGAATGGAATGAACTTTACTTATGAAAATTTCACTAACCCATTTTATTGGTTTGCCACAACATATCAAGATACGGCTACACTTGAATTAGCAGCCAACTTACACATAAATGTAAAGTCTATCTTTCTTGACGCTGAGAAAATTCATAAAGCAATAAGGAAAGCAGAAAAAAAGAAATATTATCAATTACAAAATAAATTAGACCTCAAAACCCTAATTGTTAATATGGAAAAAATTCATAAAACAATTAAAAAAGAAGGCAGTAAAGAATACTATAAGCAAGTAATTTACAAGCAAATCAAGTGGAAAAATTTGGAAGAGCAACTAAGCCCCAACCATGCAATAATTGATTTTCTTAGCTTTTCTAATGACCCTACAGAATGTGGTCTAATTGATTCACCTCATATTTTATATGCAATATTAATTCGTAAAGATTTTTCAAGTCCTAAATTCATTCGTATTACAGATGAAAAAGTACTATCTGAATTAGTAGATAGAGAAGATTACTTCAAAGTGACATCTGTAAGAAAAAAACTATATCAAGAAATTTGGGAACCTATAGAACCCTACCTTGAAGGTATAAATACTATACATCTATCCCCAATAGGCAAACTAAACAAAATAGCTTTCGATGCTATACAAGACACAGAAAATTATTTAGGGGATCGCTATCAATTCCACTACTACTCAGCAATTCGAGACTTAATAGATGAAAATCGTATAGAAGATTACCAAAATATAGCTTTATTTGGTGGAATACAATATAACCTTACCCAAAAAGATAGTATCAGAATAGCTTTAAAAAAGAATATATCATTAATTTTCCCCAATAGAAGAAGCATACGTGATGATCTGCCTGAATTAGAGTTTGCCAAAGAAGAAATAAATGAAATTAATACAATTTGCAAAGTAACAGGGCGTAATGCAATTATATTAACGGGTAAATATCCAACAGAAGACACTATGCAACATCTATCAGGAGTCGAAGCTCCAGATATTCTACACTTTGCTACACACGGAATATTTCTTCCTAAAATAGATAATAAATCAACCCATCCAATTACCGCATCTATGAAAGATCATTTGTATACAGCTGACAATCCTCTAATGCGCTCTGCAATAATGCTCTATGGTGCTAACGAAACCTGGAAAAAAGGTGGTAATGTATTTGGGCATCGGGAAGATGGTATTCTTACCGCCAAAGAAGTCATAGAACTTGACTTACAAAAAACCAACCTTGTTGTCCTCTCTGCCTGCAAAACTGCTTTGGGTGATGTCGATAATATTGAAGGCGTATTCGGCTTACAAAGAGCCTTCAAACTAGCTGGCGTAGACAACGTCATCGCCAGTCTCTGGAATGTAGATGATGAAGTCACTAAAGAACTCATGGTTCGCTTCTATACCAATCTACTGGAAAAGAAAATGGAAGTCGCCACTGCCCTTCGTGAAGCTAAAAAATCTATGCGGGAAGATGACTATCAGCCGGAAGATTGGGCAGGCTTTATTTTGATTGAGTGAGTTTTGGTGATTGGTTATTGAGTGAATTAGGTGATTAAATGCATAGCAAGGCTATTTTGCTATGAAGGAGGTGAGCATTTCCCGGGCCAGGAATTAAAAGGGCGAGGGCGAGCAACTGAAACCATTTATTTCATCATGATTTTCAAAAAAAGATAAAACAAAACTAGTCACTAATAACCAGTAAGTTAACCCCAAAAAAATCCTAAACACATAAGAATTAATCCTAAACTTTACTACGAACTACCCTGATTTACAAAAAAAGCTCAGAACCACCTTTTATTGGAAGTTTGCACTTTTGAAATATCAACAAAATGCAAACGAATATGGAAGCAAAAGCTATTATCCTGTTATTAAGCTCTGCTAACCTGATGTATCAGAATAGAGCATTGAAAACGATAGATCGGAACATGAAGAGGAATATTCTTTCCGGAGTAAGTACCCCTGTTTATGTCGATAAGGATGCACTTTGGAGCCTGGCTTTAGAAGCATTATGGAAGCATGTCAGCGTCAAGCAAAAAGAATTTGACTACAGTCAACCGAATTCAATACAGAGATTTCTAAGTACCGTTTGCTGGAAACAAATGCTCAAACAGGTAGAAAGCAGAAACAAGAAAAAGCAAGAGTTCCTCGAAATCGCTTACTGGTCTCAGGTGGCTGCTGATACCGATATAGAAAGTACCTTGATAGAAATGGAAGTCGTGCAAAAAATACAGGCCTTGTTTGCAGTATGTCTGGGCAGTACAGAACAACAAGTATTGATCAACAGATTTTACTTGCAAATGAATTATAAGGAAATGAGCCTGTCTATGAATATGCCTGCCACCAGTCTGAGGGTTATTAAATATCGGGCAATCAATAGATTAAAAAAACAAATGCATCAGGATGCAGTCCTTAAAGCCCAACTCAAATTTTTATTGGGAAAAAGTGATCGCATCAACTAAAAAACAATATTCGTCTGTAACATTTGCCTGACTAAAGCGAATATACCAATGAAAACCAATGACAAACTATATAGATCAGTATCCCTGTTTCACTAAAAAAGCAATTACATAAAACAGTTCAAAAAATAAAACTATGAAAAACACAATTTTAATTTTCATGATTTTGCTTTGCGCAAATAGCATTTTTGCACAAACAGACAGCAATCAAAGAAACAGACCTCAGCAAGCCATTTATGTAGAAGGAGGTGCTCAGGGTATCCTGCTTACTTTCAATTATGACACCCGATTCACTAATGCTACGGATGGTATCGGCGGGCGAGTAGGCGTGGGACACTTTGCAGTTGAGGATTTTTCTGCTACGACAATTCCTGTTGGTATCAATTACCTGCTGGGAAAGAATGGGAAATACTTTGAGCTGGGCATAGGAGCCACCTTTGGTAACGTTTCATTCTTAGGTGAAGATGTAGATGAATTTAATACGACAGGTACTATGGCTTTCGGCTTGCGCCTACAACCCGAAGACAGCGGTTTCAATTTCAGAGCAGTAATAACACCTATTTTCGGAGACGGTTATTTCTGGCCATACTTTGGAGGTATTTCGCTGGGCTACACTTTCCCATAAATCCCATAAGACAAAAACGATGATTATTTAACTATTTTATTAAACTTTAAAAACAATGATTATGAAACAAACTAAATTTTCAACCTTACTCATAGTGTTGCTATTGGCATCCTTGACGGTTCTCAATGCACAGATTTCAACTTACGATCAAAATAATTTATACACTTATGATCAACTTGGAATTGACAAAGTCAATCCATTGGATCAACTACACATCAAAGCTACTTCAAACGATCGCTGCATTAGGCTTGAAGAAAACGGTAGTGGTACGGAATACATGACTTTAGGTGTGGATAATTATGGTAATCTAGATATCAATCGTGACAATGGCCCCACAGCATTTACGATTATGGATGCCAATGGATATGTAGGTATTAACACCAGTAATCCTTACTATAATCTTGATGTAAATGGAAACGGACGTTATACCGGAGATTTACGTATAGACGGTGATGATATTACTACTTCCGGCGATATGCGCCTGAATGCACTCAATGGTGGGTATGTAGATGTCAGACCTACAGATGCTTCATGGGGATTAGTAGTAAGAGAATACAATAACATTAGTGATTATGGAAATATTGAAGTCACTCCAAATGGTTTTGGCTTCGGGTACAGAACAAATGGTGCACACCTCATGATAGCCAATAATGGATATGTAGGTATCGGTACTAATACCCCCAGTCAAAGATTACATGTTAATGGAGGGCTGCAAATTGGCTCTGCGGAAGTACTCTCGGATATAGGTAGCTGGACTATGGGAATCAATGCTAACTTTGTTCCAATTAACACCAGTAACAGAAATCTTGGTCAGTCTTCTCGCCCTTGGTATAATATCTATATGAATGGTTCATTATTCCAAAGCTCTGACAAACGCCTGAAATCCGATATTAAAAACCTTGAATATGGTATCAGCGACATCATGAAACTCCGTCCAGTATCTTATGACATGAAGGATGCACCAGGAGAAAAACGCATTGGCTTGATCGCACAAGAGTTGCAGCCAGTCATCAAAGAAGTAGTTTCTTCTACAGAAATAGTAAGAGATGAAAAAACTGGTAAAACAACTCGTAATGCAACTGAATATCTGGGTGTCAATTACGTAGACCTAATACCTGTACTCATTAAAGGTATGCAGGAACAACAGGTAATGATAAAAGAACAGCAATCTCGTATTGACAGACTAGAAGCACAGTTTTCAAGTGACACACCAGCAAAGGAAAATACTGTTCCAGAGATCAAGGTAAATGATGCCCAACAGAATTCATCACCAACAGGAAAAGTATTCCAAAACAATCCGAACCCATTCAATACCCAAACAACCATCAATTATGAACTCTCTGATCATGCAAAACAGGCTTACCTGATTGTTTCAAATATGAATGGAAAGCAAGTAGCTAATTATGAGCTGGACAGCCAGCAGAAAAACGGACAAGTCACTATTCAGGCTAATGGGTTGCCAAATGGTACCTACGTCTATACACTAATTGTGAATGGAACGCCCCTTGCAACGAATAAGATGGTGGTAGCGAAGTAATTTTATGCTAGGTAGAAGATGAAAGCGTAGCGATTTCACATAAAGCCTCGTCTCCACCTCTCTCGCATCTTAAAAGTCATAGGTTTTGTTGTATAGTTATGGGGATAAACTTTTCGAAGTTTATCCCTATTATTTTACATTATAGCTCCCCCCTATCCAACAATAGTTTAGCTTTAAAAATGGTGACAAGCGATAAGCCATCCTGAATTTCCCCACGCATAGCCATTTCTACAACTTCCGTAAAAGGTACTTTCCTGACTTGTAAATCCTCAGTGTCTTCAGGAGTTGCTTCTCCAAAGGTCAGACCTTGAGCGATGTAGGCGACTCCTCTTTCATCGGTCACTGAATTGGAGGTGTTCACATCCAGTATTTTTGTCCACTTAGCTGCTGTGATGCCTGTTTCTTCCTGAAGTTCACGCTGTGCAGATTCTAGTGCAGTTCTGCCTTCTGGTCCGCCGCCTTCGGGAATTTCCCAGCTATATTCTTCTAATGTGTAACGGTATTGCCCGACCAGCCAGGTATTCATATCTTCATCTAGTGGTAGTATACCAATGGCGAGATTTTTAAAGCCTACTACTCCATATATCCCTTTGCCGCCGGCAGGGTTGAGTACCTGATATTCGGTGACTTTTATCCAGGGGTTGTTATATTCTACTTTGCCGGAAAGCGTTGTCCATGGATTTTCAGACATAATATTTTTTTTACCACTAAGCCCGATAGTTATTGTGGACTAAGGATATGTAGCTAATATGACACGGAGTACACGAAGGAAAGTTTTAAATAGTGTCTCTACATGCCGAATTTGAACTTATCGTTATAGATATGCTCTTGTTTGCGGATGCCTTTGAATGCTTCTGCATAAGTATGTAGCATATTCAGTGCAAAGTCGATGCGTTCTCTTGTGATGGCATCACTTTCATCTACTGCTTCTGTTTCATTAAGGCGATCTGTTATAAAACGGAGTACCAAATGTTCAGGAATGAAGCAGATTTGATTGTTTTTATAACTACTCGTACGCAATTCACTGACTGGATACGCTCCTCCCCTGCCAGAAGATACAGAGACAATCAGACCTGGTTTATGTCCTAGTTCTCTACCAGAAGCCAGCAGAAAAAAGTTTTTCAACATAGGTGTTGCCATGCCACTCCACTCTGGCGTAATAGGTATAATTGCATCACTGGATTGTAATTCAGCCGCTATAGGTGACCATATAGTCTTCCATTTATCTTCACCCGCCCATACGCCCGGATCCCAAAAAGGAACATTGGCTGTGGCTAATTCGAGTAGGTAAGTTTCTGCTTCGGGGTATAATTCTTTAATTCGATTCTCAAGATATTGAGCAACCTTTACAGATTGAGAATTTTCTCTGTGGCTGCCACAGATAATGGCGTATTTCATTTTTTGTTGTGTTGGTGTGTTGGTGTATTTGGTGTGTTGGTGTGTCAACAAAAAAAGCACTTTAACACTTCAACACAAGGCGCACTTCAACACATTATTAGTCCAATTTGAGTACATCTAGAAAAGCCTTCTGTGGTACTTCTACTGATCCGATCTGACGCATTTTCTTCTTACCAGCTTTTTGTTTTTCCAGCAGCTTACGTTTACGGGTAATATCACCACCATAGCATTTTGCAGTTACATCTTTGCGCAAAGCAGAAATAGTTTCACGGGCAATTACTTTAGCACCAATGGCTGCCTGAATAGCAATTTTAAACTGTTGACGTGGTAATAAATCTTTTAGCTTATGACAAATACGTCGGCCAAATGCTTCGGCTTTTTCTCTATGGATCAAGGATGAAAAAGCATCGACGGTGTCACCATTCAATTTGATGTCCATTTTGACCAGGTCAGATTTCCGGTAGTCTGTTAATTCATAATCGAAAGAAGCATAACCTCTGGAAATAGATTTTAACCTGTCATAAAAATCAAAGACAATTTCTGCCAGGGGCAAGTGGAAAGTCAGCTCTACCCTACTTTCCGTCAGGTAAACCTGATTTTTAATTTCTCCCCGTTTTTCAATACACAAATTCATAATAGAACCCACGTAATCAGGTTTAGAAATAATTTGAGCAATGATATAAGGTTCCTCCACCCTGTCGAGCAGCATAACTTCCGGCAGATCCTGCGGATTGTTGATAATCATTTCTTGCTGACCTTTTTTCAAATATGCCCTGTATGATACGTTGGGGACAGTGGTAATAATACTTTGTCCAAACTCTCTCCATAGGCGCTCCTGAATGATTTCAAGGTGCAACATACCTAAGAAACCACAACGAAAGCCAAAGCCCAGCGCTATAGATGTTTCAGGTTCGTAGACCAATGAGGCATCATTCAGTTGCAGCTTTTCCAAGCTATCACGCAAGTCTTCATAATCATCATTATCTATCGGAAAAATACCGGCAAAGACCATCGGTTTTACATCCTCGAAACCTTGAATGGCTGATTCACATGGTCGTTTGGTTAATGTAATGGTATCACCTACTTTAATTTCTTTTGATTCTTTGACTCCGGTAATAATGTAGCCTACATTACCTGCTCCCAACATCTTTTTGGGTACATTATTCATTTTCAGAATACCAACCTCATCTGCATAATATTCATTTTCTGTATTGACAAAACGCACCTGATCTCCTTTGCGAAGCTGTCCGTTTAAGATACGAAAATAAGCAATTACACCACGATAAGCATTGAAGGTAGAATCAAAAATCAGAGCCTGTAATGGTGCTGATTCATCACCTTTAGGCGAAGGAATACGAGAGATAATGGCCTCCATAATATCCTCGATGCCTTGCCCGGTCTTACCACTTGCCAACACAATATCTTCTCTTTTCCCACCGACGAGGTCAAGAATCTGATCTTGTACTTCTTCAACCATGGCGCTGGTCATGTCTATTTTATTGATGACCGGAATAATCTCCAGGTCATTTTCAATAGCCAGATATAGATTGGAAATAGTCTGTGCCTGAATACCTTGTGTGGCATCTACAATCAGTAGTGCGCCTTCACAAGCAGCAATAGAACGGGAAACCTCGTAAGAGAAATCTACGTGTCCGGGCGTATCAATGAGGTTAATGGTATAGTCATTCCCATCCGTGTGGGTATAGTCCATTTGTATAGCGTGGCTCTTGATAGTAATACCACGCTCTCTCTCAATATCCATATCGTCCAGGGCTTGTGCCTGCATGTCTCTGTTGGAGATCGTTTGTGTATGCTCCAATAGTCTGTCTGCCAGGGTACTCTTGCCGTGGTCAATGTGTGCAATAATGCAAAAATTTCTAAAATGCTTCATCTGGAAACAAAGATACAGTAAAATTCAGATTCTCCCGATAGCTATTGAGACAAATTCAAATGCTAAGCAGCGATTTGATTTTAAAACCATTATCAATAACGGATTTATATGGGAAAGGTTTTGTTTTAATGACGATATGAATGTTTTATTCTTCTTTGAATAAAACATTCACATCTATCTTCTGATGTACTAGTGAAGTGCTATATTGATTATCGACCAGACCGAAAGTGGACAGCATGGTTAGAAAAAGCGTTTTTTTCGATTTGTTTTTTTGTTTAAATTTAAGGCGTTTATGTTTTAATTCTTCTGCATATTTTTTCGTTATGGTAAATTCATTGACTGAAAATTTAATTTCGCAGATATTAATTACATTATCAGCCCGATCAATGACCAAGTCTATCTGTGTACCTGTTTCTTCTTTGTTTCCTTTATATCTCCATGCCGATTCTTCCGTGTAAACACCACTAATTCCTAGCGCAGCCTTTACTTGTGGGATATGCGCCAGGCATAAGCGTTCAAAGGCGAAACCACTCCAACTTTTCCAGGATGATGTTGCCGATATTTTCAGCCAGCTTCCTATGCCACTTGCTCTTGAATTCGCCATAAATTTTAAATAAAAAGCAGAGTACGGATCGCTTAATTTGTATAAGGATAATTTTAAATTATTGCCAACTGGTAAGTATTTTACAATAAATCCGGATTCTTCCAGACCATCAAATATTTTGGTTGTTGTTCCTCCTGTGGAAAGCTTCGCAGCTTTTATCAATTCGCTCCGATTCATTCCTTTGGGTTTTTTAGCTAATGTTTTGACAATGTTGATATATCGTTCTGGTTTATTGAATAAGCCTTGATACAAACTGTCAAATTCATCTCGCAATAAACCATCTTTTGAAAAGCAAACTTCATCTATAACCTGTGTGGCACTTTGCCCCCTTCTTACTTCTTTCAAATAATGTGGAATCCCTCCCATCACCATATACAACTGTACAATATCATAACGTTCCAGGTGTATATTTCTACTTTTCAAAAAAAGCTCCGTTTCGTATAAATTAAAGGGAAGTAATCTGATGCGTCTTGTAATTCGGTTATGTAAGCCTCCCCGATTCCTGACAACATTTGAGATCATCCATGAAGCTGCTGAACCACAAACCACCAATACAATGTCCTGCCTTTTATTTGCCCAGGCATTCCAGAAATTCTCCAAAGCAGAAAGAAAACCGGACTTAGGTGTTGCCAACCAGGGAAGTTCATCAATAAATACTACTTTTTTACGCTTGCTTTTCAAGTCTTCCAGATAATTCTTCAAAATATCGAAAGCTTTTAACCAGGATTTTGGTGGTGTTGGAATTTGATGTAATCTGGAAAACTGACGATTAAGTGTATTAGTAAAGTTTTCTAATTGTAATTCTTTTGTTGCCTGATTCAAACCTGTTAGAGAAAATACCATTTCTTTTTGATAGATCGTTTCGATCAGAAAAGTTTTACCTACTCGTCTTCTACCATACAGTGCAACAAATTCAGAATTCGTAGTTTTCAGCAATTCTCTGAGAATTTTCTTTTCTTTCTCCCTGCCTATGAATTGTTTAGCCATATCATTTTTTAACTAAAATATAGGTTAATTTAAGATTAATTCCAAAATAAGCGTCCAGAATAGCATAAAAAAACACAGTTCTGGACGATTATAAAAACAGATAATCGCCCAGAACTACATAAATTGTCTACTTTTGGACAACTATCTCACTCCACCTTCACCCGCTTCATTTCATTATTCGCACTAAAAGTAGGAAAATACATCAACTCCACTTTGGCAGGATTAAGCGTGTATTTACCAGAATATCTGGGAATCAGATCTATCGTGTAAGTATATTTCCCTTTCGGTAAATTTTGACAGAAAATAGCCGTCTCATTCCTGAAATATTCCCTGTGAGACTGATTACTGTAATAGTAATTTTTCTTATTGGCATAAGAGCAAGCCCCCGGTATAGGGATATTTATCATGACGTATTCCGCATCTTTCTTTACAGTGACTTCAACAGTTAGCTTAGTTTGTTGCCCGGCAGTGAGTATATTGGAATCTGTGTCAAATTTTGTGGTAATTTCAAAGTTGCCTTTCTTGACTTCTGGTGCTTTGTTCTGGTATCGCTGATAGCTGGTAAAATAGACCGGAAAATCACCTGATTTACTGAGGTTGATCTGCTGGTCGGACTGTACTTCCATTTCAAAAGGAAACTCGGTAATAGACTGATTTACATCACCTGATAAGCTTAGACTAGGTTGCTTTAATGCTTTCTTATCACCAAGCAGATCGGGTAATATGGTTTCAATGATCTGTGCAGATTCATAGGTATTTCTCCAATAGCCTCTGTCTCTTCTTTCCATGAAATAATTGCGCATTTTAGCCAGTGTTCTCTGGTTGGTTGTTGAATCTGCTTTTAGTACTTTATAAGCTAGTATCGTGTTTTGGATATTATTGTAAAGAAGGCTTGAACGTTCTTCCTGATCTGTGAAATATATATTCCCGAATAAGGTGATTTGCTTATACTTCAGCAAAGAATCTAATTCATAATCCACATTATATAAAGCTTTTAATTCGAGTACCTGAAGAAGCTGATTAAGCGTTGTATCTCTACTTTCTTCTAAAGCTGCAATGTATTTAGACGCCTCTATTTTTGCATTCAGCAAATGCAGTATTTTCAGCCATCTGACACGCTGATAAAAACTACGACTATCCTCGATATTCCAGACCAAATCCTTGGCTATCTGCTCTTTATTGATGCCGGTTCTATAGCCTTCTTTTTCTGCTTGAGTTAAGGCTTCGAGTACATGTAGACTGATCCAGTCATTGATGGCTGAATCTTTCCACCAACCCCACAAACCTTTTTCTTTTTGGTTCTTTTTCAGCAAACGAATCAGCTTTTTTATATCTTCATCGTATTTGAATGTTTCTCCTTTATATTCGGCAATTTTTTTAGCTGCAATAAGCCCTTTTATTTTGGAGGCAATTTGTTCATTGCATAGGTATTTGTACTTTCTCAAATGGTCGATCTCATCTTCTATAATGTCCAATACATCAGACTTTGCATATAGCTTTACAGTGCCTAATTGAGTATCGAAAGTCAGGTTGATGGTCGTATCGGTATCCAATACATAGAATTGTCCTTCGGTTTCTTCCAGTCCGATTGGGAAGACTGGGATGTCCCGACGCTCGCCATCGAAATAACCGCTTTCATCTTCCAAAACATATTTTACCGAAAGGGAATCAGTCTGTCCTATGACACTGACTGTATCGATCATGGAATTTGTGCAATAAGCTGTGTTGTTATATGCCTGCTGTCCGTCAATTTCAAAAGCTGTTTTTACCAGAATAGAATCCTGTGTATAATTCAATACTTTTCCAATCACAAAAGCCGTATCTGTTTCCACCATAAATCGAGGTACTGCTAATTGTGCCATTAGTGGTTTGTAGGATTTGATAAAGCCTGCCGTCTTTCCTGATTGTTTCTTGCCGTTCATGACCAGATAATGCGTGTCCCAACTGGTAACATCATCAGGAAAAGTAACTTCAAAACTGGCTTTTCCGTTTTTATCGGTACGAAGTTTTGGTTGCCAAAAAGCATAATCAGAGAAGTTCTCTCTTATAGAGCTGGACTGCATGGCAGCTTCCAGAAAGGTTTCATCGAAATCAGCGCCTTTATCTTTAAAAGTTCCTGATTTGGTACTGATGATCACTACGCCATTGGCAGCTTTTTCACCATACAGGGCTGTGGCTGCATCTCCCTTTAATGTTTCGATGTTTTGTATTGAATTTACATCAAGCTTATTAATGTCTCCATTAAATACCAATCCATCCACTATGTATAAAGGCTGTTGGTCAAATTTAGCTGCACTGGCTCCTCTGATCTTTATATCAACGCCCTTGCCCGATCTACTATTTTCGATAGATACTCCCGCGACTATGCCTGCCAATGAAGTTACTTCGCGTGTAGGTAATTTTTTTATCTCTTCCGTACCCAATGCACTGACCGAAACTGTTGCATCCTGTCTGATCATTGGCATTTTATAAGCGACTACTACTACCTCCTCCAAGATAACACCTTCCCCCATTGATATATCCAGTGGAACGCTTTGGTTAGCACCTATCTCGATACCAAATATCTCTTGATCCGTATACCCCACATAGATGGCTCTTACACTATATGTGCCAGTCTCCAATGCAAAAAAAGAATAATTTCCATCCAGATCGGTCGTTGTACTTGATCTTTGGATGCCATCCTCTAGTAAAATAACACTTGCGAAAGGCAATCCTTCGTCTATCTTTTCATCGAAAATGCGCCCACTTATACTACTATGCCCTGTGATATAGCTATACTTCACTGAGGATTTTTTCTTGTTTTCTTTTTCAGGAACAATAGAAAGTGATTCAGCACCATAAAGTGTTTTTTGAATAAGTTTTTCTAAATAAATGCTGTAATCATCTCTTGCAAGAATTTGTGATTGGCTGAAATCATAATAATTCAGACCATGAGACTTTAGGTACACAGCATCTTCAATCTGGTATCTCCCACCAGAATAGAAAAAGATAAACTTATAATAACCTTGTTCTAATTGTCCCTGTAGGGATGTTTTGCCCTCAAAAAGTCCAATAAGTTTATTGTTGTCTTCTCGGAATATTAAAATATTTAAAGGTATTTCCTCCTGAGTTTTCTCTTCTGCTATACGAATGTCTATATGACAGGGATTCTCCCAGGGCAATTTCGGGAAAAGATATTCCGGGCTTGGTGCCGGAGGTTTAGAATATTCTTTCCACTTTTCATGAAAGGCTTTTCTGGTGATATACTCGTCTACCAGTCTAGTTTTGGCTTTATATCTATGTAAAGACGTGGGGTATTTACTTCCGGAAACACTTCGCATTTTTAGCAGCTCCGGCGAAAAATCATACTGAAAATAAGGTTCATGCCGGAAACTCATGGAGAAGCTGTCGAGAAGATGAAAATTGACATCACCGACTATAGGTCCCGCAAAGCCCTGATCTCCATATGCCGGGTTCAATACCTGAATTTCACCATTCTGCTCAATGTAGGCATATTCTGCCCCAAAATTATTCCGATAAGGAAAGGTATATTTATGTAGCAGTTGTTTTTCCTGAGCGTTTAATTCCGGCTTTACTTCTTTTATTTTAATATTGTCTAGTGCTATATCATCATTCAGGCTAAAGATCAGTTTTTTGCCTGGATTAAAGTACATGCTGTCAATCGTGATGTCGTGATGACTTGTACGCAGATTGATCTGATGATAGCCACTGTCGATCTTAAAAGAATAGGCTTGTTTGTGCGTAGACCAGCTAAAATAAACGGGTTTATTATCCACATAAATGACATGGATTGGCTGAACAGCGCCATCGGCAACCACAAAAGGAGCAAACTGGGTCAGCGTATCTAAACTTTCGTACTCAAAGCGGTATATTTTATCTTCCGGGTAGATGAATTTATAGTATTCGATGGAATCCAGTCCTGCCAATAATTCCCAGGCTTCATAATCCAGTTGTAAGCCCGGATGTTTATTCAAATCAACTGCTCTCAAGTGGAAGTTATTAATGAGAGACTTTCCTTTTCTGCGTTTAGTAAAATCGGGTATATCGGGTACAAAATAATTAAACTTTTTTGTTAAGCCATAGGCTGTAATATCTACATTTCTAACGGGCTTTCCATCTACATCGGTCACCAATATTTCAAGTGCTGTTTTTTGTCCGGGATAGACTATTTTAGGCTCAGTTACAGAGACATTCAGCGTTTTTTCTATGAGTGGGACATTATAGCTTTTTTCTACGATCTCCCCGCCCCACAAATACCTTAAGGAGACATGATAATTGTTCTTTGTTCTGGCTTTTTGCTCTATTTTCAGCGAGTCGGCATAGCCTGCATATTTTTCTTTATTTCTTTTGTACACATTGTAAGTAAAAGGAATATTACGGGGATTAATGATCTCAACAAATACGGAGTCTCTGTTTCGATCTGCATAACACTGCAACATGGCGTCTTCACGAGACATATCAATCGTTTTCGACTTGGTATCTGATTTTATTTTATAGTAAGCATGATAAGGACTAAGCTCAATGGTGTACGGAGTTTTCCCTTCATATATCGGGGTAATATTTTCAAAATTATCTTCAGCACTTATAGTTACCTGCTCCGGCTTTTCTATCCCATTTTCTTTGTAAATAAATTGAATAGAATCCTTGAGTAGATTTACATCAAAAGTTTGTGAATGGTAGTGATAGATCACCCGTTTGCTCATAGCCTTGACCTCATTATCGGAAGTCAGTAATTTTATATTTACATTATAATCAAAATTGATCTTTGGTAATATAGAATCCGGTATTACAACTTCTGTTTCTCCGCTGGGTTCGAGTTTCTTTTCCACAAAAAGTAATGTGTCAGGGACAAATACATGGTCATCAAAGTATTTTTTGACTGAACCTGGCGTAACTAATACTTCTATCCTGCCATCCAGAATATTCAGTTCGTTTTCATCTGTTCCTTTAATGAACAATTTTCTTTCCTGCCCCTTGAATTGTTCTTTACCATCCATCCTGACGGAAAGCTTAGTTTTTGCAAGTTCATAATCTTCATACATGAAATTCTCACGGATATACATTTTATTATCATCCAATTCCAACTCGATCCGGTACATTTTATCCAGCGTTAGGTCTAATGAGTCGTGCAGAACAAATTCATAGGCATAGCCTCCTTTGCGGTAAGGACTGATCTTAGCCAGCTCAATATTTTTCCTGTTTCCACTAAGCTTTACATAGACTTTTTTATTGACCGGTTTTCCTTTTTTATTGACTAAAAAAGCTTTGAATTTCACCGTATCTCCGGGCATGTATTTGGGCTTATTGAACACCATATATCCCTCATGTCTTTCTTTGAATCTATCATCGCAATAATATGCGTTGCTAAAAACACAGGCAATGTTGCGAAAGAATCTTTTGGTACGATATTTCACTCTATTAATACTACCCTGTGGATAACCTTTAACTATTGATTTCACACCATCTACAGGAAGAGATATGACTGTTCTCACTGGCATCCAGACGTATCTAAGGGGTTTACTGTATAGGACTTTATTAAGTCCTCTTTTTATTCTTGAATTATTCCGATCTCTGGAAAGATTATAGTAGACCGTGAAACCCTTATGGGTGATCTTTAACAGACCTTTTTTGTTTGATTTTCTGTGTAGGTAGGATTGTGTTTTTTTATCAAATTTTATCTTCTTCTTTCTGGCTTTCAGTGCTGCATCAGGGATTATTTTGCCCTCCAGATCGTAGACCTGTACACGCAAATCTGTATTGTTATTGAGGATATATACATTGAAATCCTGAATTGTTGTGATGGCTATTTCCTGTTCGTTTTTATTTGCAAATGTTTTGATGTAATGTCCTTGTGCTAAACGGGCATTGTACTGGCTATCGGTCGGGAATGAATCGATTACGGTGTGAAAAAAGGTGGTATCAACTTTCCATACATTATTGCTATAAATCTGCTCTGCTTCCTGTCCCGTAATTTTATAGATGTAGGTGTAATAACTGCTTTGTCGGCTATCTATTAGTTTCTGAGCTTTGATGTTTATATAAAACAACAAAAAGAGGACAAGAAGGATATATCTTACATATCGTTTTATAATTAGTACCTCTGACCGGGGTTCTTCTTCATTTTTTTCATTCGATAAAAAAACGAAGCAAAAAAATCTTGTCAAAAAAA
>JAHDFX010000098.1 GCA_020627965.1 Saprospiraceae bacterium
AAAAGAATTATACGTGGCGAAGTCTTCATGAAAAATTGAAATGAGCTGGTATTAACAATAAGCAAAAATCCAATACGAAGCATTGTTAAACCAATCACTAAAAGTGGTGAAAATATAAAATACAAATAAAAATAATTTAAAGAATATACACAATTGAAAAATATGCACTATATTAGCATGAATTTATATAAAAGTTTATCCCTTTTACCCTAACCATGCTAGCCCATTAGAAACTTGCTTTCTGACTCTTAACTATATGTTAATTGCAATACTTTTTATTGAAACCAGTAGTCTGGTTTTTAAATGTTAAATCTCAATTATACTATTATGAAATCGTTTTTAGATATGAGAAATAAAATGTTATTACTGGCGATTATTTTCATATTGTCAATTCCTTTTTGTCTTTTAGGACAATTATGTAGTGGTAATAATACTTCTGTAATTAGAGCAGCACTGCATACAGACCCTACTACTATAATATCTGGGTATGAAAATATCGGTGAAGAAAGTCTACCTTGTTTTGATGAAAGTAGTTATTATTTAGTGATTTATAAAGAATCAGGACCAAATGGAATAGACTCTGTTCAACTTACTAATGGTGGTAACACTTTAACTGTAACACCTTTGATGGGAACCAGTGAAATGTTTGTCGTTGTTCCTCAAAGTTTTCCTCTATTAGGCAATATCTCTATAACCATGTATACTCCATCTATGAACAGCCCTTTTGAGTGTGAGATAGTTTTAAATGAACCTGATTTACCTAATATTGATATGAATACATCATACGAGAGGTGTACTGGAGGGACATTTAGCTTGACAGAGATACAAGAAGGTGTAGACTTAAGTAATAACGGTAGTGGTGATGGAGATGGTGATAGTTCGGATGGGGATCCTGGATATCTCACGACTTTCCATTCAATACTAGATGATGCAGAGACTGGAGATTCTCCCCTAATCATTCCTCCAATGCCTTTAAATACAATAACAATTTATGCTCGATTAGAAAATCTAACTACAGGTTGTTTCAGCATCGCCCCTGTGCAACTTATTGTAAACTCAAAACCTGAGATAGATTTGTCTAATTCAATAATTAATTCTCCAACTTGTGCTGAAGGATTAAATAATGATGGCGTTATTAATGTGGCAATAACAGCAGGTACAGGGACACCGCCTTTTCAGTATAGTATTGATGGAGGAATGTTACAATCTTCAGGTATATTTACGGGTTTAGAGGCTGGTTCCTATAACATCTTAATTCAAGATATAAAAAATTGTACAAATGAAACTGCACTAGTAATACCAGAGTCGACTCCACTTATGGTAACAAACACTTCAACAACGCCAGTTACTTGTGTGGAATCAGGAACGTTTACTTTCAGTATTTCCAATGGAGCCCTTCCTTACAATTGGGAATTTGGGGGTACTAATGGAACAGGTACAGTAGTAAGTAATCTGCCAAGTGGCATGACTAATGACTTACTGATTACTGATAATTTGGGATGTGAAGTACTTACCTCTGTATCTATTGGTTTAGATATAACAGAACCCACTGTAAATGTTACAGCTTCGTTTACTGAACTTACATGTGATAATCCGTCTACAACACTTACTGCAAATGCCTCTTCTTCAGGTGGTGGGAATTTATTTTATCAATGGTATATGGGGGGCACGCTGATCTCAGGTGAAACAAGTAGTACATACTCTACTTCAGAAGCAGGTAACTATTCTGTAACGGTGATGCAAGATAATAATGGTTGTGATGTAACAAGTAATGCTATTAGTATTACTGCTGTAGAGCTGCCAGTCGCAAATATTAATACACCTCAAGGTACAATAATTACTTGCACACTAGGAACTATTACGCTTGATGGGAGTGCTTCTACAGGAAATGGTTTATCTTATCAATGGTTATTTAATGGAAATCCTATTCCAGGAGCAACAAATGCTTCATATGGAGCATCAAATACAGGGAATTATGTATTAGAAGTGACGGATGCAAATGGTTGTTTGGTACCAACAAACGAAATAGGAATTACCGATAACCTGATAGCACCTACGGCGTTTATTGATACTCAGGAAGGAACTATTATAAATTGTGACCAGGGATCTTTACAGCTTGACGCAAGCGGTTCTACAGTACAAGGAACACCTTCCTATATGTGGAGTACTGGGCAAAGCACATCTAGTATAACAGTTTCAACCTTAGGTGAATATGTAGTTACTGTTACAGACGACATAAATGACTGTATTGATTTCATAAGTGTAAATATAAGTACAGATTTTACTGAGCCGAATGTTAATAATGGCAACTTGAATGGCTGTGCCGATGATAACGGAGAATCAGTATTTAATCTGACTTTAGCTCAGATATCAAATGAAGATCCGGGAGATATTACGATTACTTATTATGATGGGAATACAGAGATTAATGATCCATCAAATTACACGGCTTCTGGAGGAATAGTAATAGGAGAGGTGGAACTGAATGAAACTGGCTGCACAGCCAATGCAGAGATTACTCTTGTCATAAGTACGATAGTAACTCCAACGGTTACAATTAGTGAAGTAACTCAAGTTTCAAGTTGGTGTAATGATACACAAGTTTTTACGGTCGAGGCAGAAGAAATTACGGATTATACATACGAATGGGACGTGAATGGTACGAATACACAGGTAGAAGAAGAGGGAGGATGTACTTTTGTAGAAATTGAACAGGGAGATATTTTATCTATTGCGGTAACATTTGGTTCATGTACAGAATCATATGATGTAACGAATAGTATCAACTGGAACGGACAAGCCTTAGATGCTGAGGTTTTAATAATCCCCGGAACCAATACCTTATTCTGTAACAGGAATGATCTTGATAGTTATCAGTGGGGACGAACAGCAAAAAATGGAAATTGTGACGAACTGTTAACTGATGAAATATATCAAAGTTATGTAGCCGGACTTGTTGATACAGATGCTTATTATTACTGGGTATTGGCTGAAAAAAATGCTTGCTCCAGCCGCATTTATTATAATGAAACACCCTTTGGCAGATTAGATTTGTCTAATCTGGAAGATTATGGGGATTTAACTATGGATATTTATCCAAATCCAAATAACGGTCAATTTACCATAGAACTGGAAAGCAATCAACAGCAAAAGCTTGATCTGAATATTTTTGATGTATTGGGCAGACAGGTATTCTACACCGAATTGCTCAAATTGTCTCCTGAACAGGAATTTCAATTATCACTACCTGATTTTCAGGAGGGTATGTACTTCATTGAACTTACAGCTAATGATGGCACCCATTTGACAGAAAAAATTATCATCAGATAACTATAAACCAAATAAAAACCAATCATGAATAAAATAACCATTATTCTCATATCGTTACTCACGCTAACTTACAGCAGTGCATTTACACAGGTATTGGACTGGCAGGAAAGAAAGAAAGCAGCGAAGGCTATAGATCAACTGATCGCAGATTATATCAATACTGTTGAATTGGCAGAGTTGGGAAAAAAGGAATACTCGACAAAACAGGAAACAGCTTTTATACAATTGTTTGATGAAAATGCCATTATTGAAGATGTAGTTGGACTGGAAGGAAAACTGAAACTGGAAACATATCTTAATGATCTTAAAGAGAGGTATCAGGAAGGATTCAGTGTGAAGATTCTAAAAATTCAAGCAGATTATAGCAAACTGAATGATAGAGAAGCAAAAATATATATGCTGCGTAGGTTTAGTGCTAAAAAAGAGTCGGGAGGATTTACAAGAACGGATCAAGATATTATACTTGGAGTTTCTATTGACGAAAATCTCGAAAAAGCGTTGATTACCTATATAGAAATCCCCCCACCAATTCCTCCAATTGCAGAAGATGACAACTATGAATTGGAAAGAGGTGTCAAAGAAATGCAATTGAATATCAGAGGAAATGATGAAAATATAGATGCTAACACAAAGTACACAAAAGTTTCTGAGCCAACACTAGGGAAAATATCATTGGTAGAAAGTGGGCAATCTTGCATATACACTGTCAAAGCAGGCACAACAGGAGAAGATTCCTTTATTTATAAAGTATGTAAAGGGAAAGTATGTGATGAAGCCACTGTAAGGATCAGTATACCAGGTGATGATGAAGATATTGTAGTTAAAGCAAAAGATGACAATTTAAGTGTCAAAGGTATTGAAGCAGCAACAATTGATGTCGCTGCCAATGACAAATACTCAAAGAAAACAGTAGTCTACACAATTATAGCGCAGCCCAAAAAAGGAAAAGTCGAAAATGATGGCAGTAAATTTACCTATACTGCTAAAAAAGGACAAACAGGAAAAGATACTTTTACATACAGAGCCTGCATTGATGGAGAATGTAGTGATGCGAAGGTCAATATAACGTTAAAAGGGGATATTGTAAACCGAACAGACAAAACCGGACTTGCGATTACTCCATTGGTTTTTGCAGGTATGAGTAATGGAAACGCTGATAATATACAATGGGGATACAATGACCTTACAGGTGGAGGTGATTATGCCAATGTAAGCAGCACTGGAGGAATTAGTTATGGATTGGGGCTTGAACTGGATTATTACTTTCACAACAATATCGGTATTGGCACAGGTATCCAATACAATCGCATAGGTGGAGAATATAATATCAATGACTTTGCTGTAAAATATAGTTCAACTTTCTATGATGAGACGGTCAATGGCTGGAGCTATGAAAGGGCTATTACAGCTGAATCTCCATTAGTTGAAACCTTTACAATAAATAATATCGGTATTCCTCTACTGCTAAAACTCAGGATGGATTTTGGAGATAATAAAAAAATAGGCGCATTTATCAATGCAGGTATTCTTTACAACCTATCATCTTCCGCATCAGGTAGTGTTAGTGGAGCAGCAAATTATGAAGCCACATATTTTAGCAATGATGGTACTAATAATAGCTATACGGATGAAGGGGATGCTGAGTCTGACTATAATTTAGAATTGACAGAAACCGCTAGCAATGCAGAGCATCTGAATGAGCATTATGCAAATGATATTCTAAATGTAGGTACTAATGTGTCAATTGGTAACGAAAATAACACAAGCACCCTAAGCAGTCATATCGCACTATTGGGGCGACTGGGGCTCATGTACAACATGTCTGAAAATATGTCTTTGCTTATTGGCGTTCAATACACAGGAGGAACGCTGGTAGCAGAAGATAGTTACATGTTGTTAGATAAAATTACTGGAGAGTATGGCAATCATTATGGAGAATACAATTCCCTGCTTAATGGCGGAGCAACATATAGCGCAATGGGACTTAATTTAGGCCTATCATATAGATTATCTGGTAAAAGCAAGAAAAAATAAAAGCACCAATTGATCTAAAAAAAGAATATGGACAGGAATATAACAATGATCATAGGCATAGTTGCACTGATTGCAATTATAGCCATAGCTGTAGGTATTTGGGGGAAAGCATCACCTAAATGCCCTGATCTACAAATTATTTCAAGCGGGACAACCTACGCTATAGACGAACCAGTAGCGTTTCGCTTAAAGGAGGCACCGTCTGAAAATATTGAATATAAATGGATCACAGGAGATGGTCAGGAAGCATACGAGGACAGCCCTGTCTTCAGTTTTTCAGAGGAAGGAGAGCAAACAATCGACCTTACTGTTAGCACTACTAACCGAGAATGTGAAGCAAAATCATACATAATTAAAATTACTGCCGAAGTTACCGATTCAATTGTTGTTGAAGATGACACCTTAGATATAATACCCGGCAAAATATCTGTTTCCAAAAATCCGGTATGTGTAAAAGAGCAAATCACTTTCAAAGATAATACAGAAGGCGCTTCTGCTTACTGGTGGGATTTTGGTGATAAAAACAATTCTAGTCACCCAAGCCCTAAACACAGATATAAAAAACCAGGAAAATATACAATAAGCAGAACACTCAATGGAGATAAAGACCTGTCTACAATGATTGAAGTTGAAGTTGAAGTTTGCAAAAAAACTTCAACTAGCGGAGGAAATGGCAGTTTTTCCAGAGAACCCACAATAACGGCAGCCTTTGCAGCTTCAAAAACTGTAGCCAATATAAAAGAATCTATTCATTTCACAAATGAAACAAAAGGTAAGGCATATAGCTGGTATTGGGATTTTGGAAATGGTTATACATCAAATGAAAAGCATCCCTCACATACCTATAAGTATCCTGGAACTTACACGGTTACACTTAAAGTAAATAATAAAGGAGAGAATACAACACAGAAAACAATAACTATTCGTCCTCCAAGTCCACCTCCTCCGCCTGATGATGATGTAATATTGCCACCACCACCGCCACCGCCACCACCACCGAATTTGAAATCCAAATTCCAAAAAGTGGCAAATAGTTCAGACGATGAACTCAAATTGAATATATATTATGAAGATTTGTTGCCGCTGGTAGCGGGTGAAAAAATTCCAGTCAAAGTAGTAAAGGGAGGGGTAGAGATAAATAGTGGAAATACATTTTATAAATATTTTAATAGCTTGAATATTGAAGGTGGACAGACTATTTCGAGAGTCGAGATATTAAGCAAAGATGAAAATGGTAAAATTACTTCCCTTAAAATCACTGAACAATAAAATTTGAACATTCTCTAAAACGAATTATATTATGAAATACTTGTTTAGCTTTTTATGTTTTACATTATCATACTTTTCCATTTGTGCACAAATAGGTACATATGAGACATTCGACTTTATATATGTTGAAAATAGTCGTACAAAATCTGTTGAAGGCATTGATAGTGAACAAATTAAAAAAATAGAGAAGATTGCCAAAGTTGCCGCTAAAAATAAGAGCAAAGTGATTTTTTTTGGAAGTAATGGTAATCAGCCCAAATCTACACTAAAAACAGAAAATGTAGTTGCTGAACTCAATGATTTATTGATTAATGATACACCATATCCAGGCAATAAATTAGAAGAAAAAAACAGAATTAGAGACATTATTTATGACGAAGATTTTCGTGCTCAAAAAGTAAACTTTCACTTTTTTGTTACACATCGTTTTGCTAAAGAATTGGAATCTAATTTTGCACCAATAGTAGCTATGCTGGCAAATGAATTTGGGCTAACCCTCAAGCCGTCAAATGGAGTCACAGTCAATATTTATGTAGTAGATGATAAAGATAACCAACTTCAAGTAGATAAAATCAAGGCTAACATAGCATACAAGTCGGATAAAATAGAAGGAGTCAAAATAGATTATGTAGTCAACCTACTGTAATAAATCTCTGGTGCTTTAACGAAATTTAGCCAGAAAAGAGCAAAGCAAAAATTGTTAAGGACTTATGACTTGAAGCATCAGGTTTTATACAGTAAATTTAATAAGTAAACCACGTTCAAAAATTAACCGAAAAAATGATCAGAAAATTTTTATTATTGCTAACATTGGCACTAACAGTACTGCTCGCAGAGCAGGCGATTGCTCAGAGTAGCTCATTGAAGAACAAAAAAATTCTTCAAATTCCAGAGCTTTACATAAAACCTGTTGTAAGAGTGCCCATAAATACAAGCGATCTTGATCGGCTTGAGATTAAAGGACCTAGGAATGATTGGGTGGTATACTCTGATCGTGAGAATAATCCAACCTATCAAAAACCTGGCGGTAAAGAAATTTACCAGACAATGGGTTTCATGGAAAGCTTCTATGTCGTTGATGATAAAGGAAAGTATGTCCGCCTGGTAAAATACGATCCAACCATTGTAGCCAATAGTTCTACACGTAGAATTGACTACAAAAAAGCTCTGGATTATGGCTGGGTAGAAAAGGCTAAATTATTACTCTGGCGAAACTGTCTGGTCAATGAGCAAACAGATTTTAAGCTCAGAGCCATGACAGTGCATCAAGTAAGTGCTTTGGAAAATGGATTTAATAACAAACAAAAAAAAGTAAAACTTTACAACACACCCGCTTCTCTAAACGAAAACGAAAATGACATTAGGTTATTGGAGTTTCTCTATGTATACAAAAAAGAGGAAGGGCGTCTGCTGGTAGGAGTTGGAGAACAATTAAGACCTTCGCTTGAAGAAGACGCAAAAATAAAGGGCTGGATATCTGAAGATTATGTACAAATCTGGGCACAACGACTTTGCATAGAACCTAATGATGATAGTAAAGCTGCCAATGAGCGAAAAACTAAGGGCGTAAAGACAAGCCTGTTAAGTTCACATGAAGCGGCTTTGGCTTTCAGTGAAAAAAAGGGAGGACTAGATAAGAAGGTTATTTGGGATAGAGATACCTATGAAAAAGGTTACGAACCCCAGATCAAACGTTCACCTATTCTTGCAACATTAGATAATGATGTTTATCAGACAGGGGTGATTACAGATATTTACAACAAGAACAGAGAGGTAATCGTTTCCGCAGAAGAACATGCAATACTCGAAAAAGAGTATAATGATATTCGGGATAAAAGACAGTTGGTAGACATCTTCTTTGTTATTGACGGTTCGGCTGGAAATCATAGCTATATTGGACCTATCGTTCAGGCTATCGAAAATAGTAAAAATTTATTTGATGCCTCCTCAAAAACATACAGATTTGGAACTGTTATTTATGGAAATGCTGGACAAGGAGTACTCAAAAAACAGGCATTGAGTAAAAATGTGCATAGAACATTATCCGCCATCAAAAGCATTGGTGAGAAAGAAGTTGGAGAAGATAATGGAGAAATGACTGATATGTATGTTGGCTTAGAAGAAGCTTTAAGAGGTTTTGACAAAGGAAAAACGAATATGATCGTACTGATCGGAGATACAGGAAATTCTTTGAATGGAAATGATGCGAAGGTCATTGAACGAATGAAAACTTTAGAATGTGGGCTAATCTCATTCCAAACGAGAAATATAGGAGGAATGGAAGGGAGAGCATATCAATATTTTATCAATCAAAGTAAAAAAATTATCAAGGAGGCTGCCAAAAGATCAAAATTACCCGTAGCTAACTTTGAAAATATTGACAAGAAATATACTGATAAAGAAGGAGTTACTTATCGCCTAAAATTCCCTCAAGAAAGTATTGCTCCGGGATCTCTAACTTATCTTGATCGGGGAGAAGTGATGTCTCAGGTAGACCTTGAAGACGAAATTCGGGCTATGTTTACTGCCTTTGAAATCGAACACGAACGCCTGATGAGAGATTTGGATTGTAAAATATATGTCGATTGTGAAACTACTATCAATGAGGCTGTACTTGATTATATATTGAGCGCAATGCCAGAAGAAAAAGTAGATGATTCCCTTATCGATAGGCTTTGGGAAATGGATTATCAACTTTTTGTAGAATCTTATGCCCCAATGAAGGTGGAAGGTTTGGAATATCCATTATTCAAACATGTACTATTTCTTGATGACAGTGAACTATATGAAATCAAGCAAGAACTTCAGAAACTGGTTACTCCAGATCTGGAAGCTTCAAAATTACGGGAAGACCTGATTAATGCTTACAAGCAAATATTAATTAAGCACTTTGGCAATGATCTGGCTCGAGGGCAAATCACCAACAAAACACCAGGAGAAATAATAAAGCTAGTTACAGGACTTCCTTCTGCAACTGAAATACTTAATGATTTTACCATAGGTGAATTGGCGGACCGAAGAAAAGTACCCGATGCAAAACTTGAAGAGTTATTTTATCATGTAGCAAATAAGGTCGAAGCACTGGATGAAGTAACTGGAAATCCCGCTTATTTCTTCAGATCCAGGAATGAAACCTATTATTGGGTACCACAGGAAGTACTACCTTAAAGCAAGGTACTTAGTACATTGTAAACTTTTTGCAAATTATTTTCAGGATAGGATACATATTCTTATGTATTCCTATCTTGGAATATACTTCATAAAATGAGTAATCCCTTATTTAGCATTAGAAATTTATTGTGTTCCTATGATGGACAAAAACCAGTCTTGAAAATTGAGGAACTAGATATCCCTTCTGGTGAATTAGTCTTTTTATTAGGTGTTTCAGGAGCAGGTAAAAGTACGCTGATAGAGACTTTAGCCTTAATGAATGATACTATAGAGAAAGGGCTTGTAGAGTTCACTGCCGATAAAAAACTTGTTGAAGTTGGTCAACTTTGGAAGAATAATAACCAAGAAAAAATAGCCGAGTTAAGAAAAAAACATTTCAGCTTCATCTTTCAGGAAACTAATCTCATGGAAAACTTTACAGCCTATGAGAACGTTTGCCTGGCTCAAATGATCAAAGAAGGGGTCAGACAAAAAGAAGCTATACAGGAAGCAAAGCAGTTAGCACAGCAAATAGGACTAGGAGATAATGAACTGAATAGTAAAACAAATGCAGCTAACCTCTCAGGCGGGCAACGGCAAAGACTGGCATTTGTGAGGGCTATTAATAATGATTTTTCTGTCATTTTTGGAGATGAACCCACAGGAAACCTTGATGAAGCAAATGCTAATGAACTGATTCGAATACTGAAAAACAATCTTAAAGAATCATCTTCTGCTATTTTTGTTTCTCATGATATTGACCTGGCGCTAAGGCATGCAGATAGAATCATTATCATTACTAAACCCGAAGGAGGATGCGGAGAAATTGTACCTTCCAACATTTACACACCTGAAAACTGGAAGAACAATCACAGGGCTTTTAGGCAAAAACTAGCTGACTTATATCAGATAGATAAACCGATTGATAAAGTTGAAACGGATAAGGAGAATATTGAAAACAGTACTTATTCTTCTCTTTTTCTACATAAGGAGGGAAAAGCACTGGAAGGAAAGAAAGCGATTAATTTCTGGTTGTTAACAATCATGCTGGCATTTACTTTTCTGGTTATTGGTTTTGCAAATGGCAGCTTAGTTTATCTGGATAAAAAGATGAATAATGCTTTTGTGAAATGGATGGATATCAGTATCCCCTGGGGAGAAAGTACACGAGTAAGCCAGGTAAAAGACAGATTAGCAAAAGCTGACCTAAAAAAAGAGTTTGATTATGAGAATGTATCGGCTTATGTTCGATATGCCTTTCCATTCTGGACGACTGATGGAAAAATAATTAAAGCAAAAGGTAGAAGTGTATTGCTGGAAAAGGGCTATAACCCCTTAGTCGAAGAGTTACTAAAAGATAAAAATCTGATAAGTGGCGATGCCAATTTTACAGGAAATGAAGACCTCAGCCTCATTGTCACCAAACGCTTTTTGGAAGACATTGGTTTAGATACAGAAGCTACTTTTGTCAATATGCTTTATAAGTCATATGGCGATGATAATCAGCAGTACGAAAGACTCAAAGTACCTATCCCAATCAGAGCAGTTGTTAAAGAAATTCCAGGAAAAAGTACCATTATGTATACCATGAATTTTTATGAAACAGCTACGCTTATAAATAATAGCACACTTGATTTAATGAAAAGCCGGAATATTCATGTTTTTGCTCCCGGATCAAAAGAGCAGGCAGAGAAAATTCAACAAAGCATTGATGCTTTTTTAAAAAAACACCCCAAATATGGTGAACTCGAACCCAGATGTGAAATCAAGAACGTACATGAAATCTCATATGGCGATGGGTTTGACCTGGAAATTAGCTTTTATCCTCCTCAATATGGTATAGAAACAAATAAAATTTGGCAGACTGTACAGGAAGAACTTCCAGCATTAAATGATAATTTACAACGAATATATTATTACAAAGCGGAAGACCTGAACCCACGCACAGCATATGATAGAATATCTTTGTATTTTAAGGATTTACAAAAAATTCGCCCATTTGCAGATACCCTCTACAGTAACCCTAAAAGGCTAAATGTATCCCGTCCCATTGAAGTAGATATTACTCAAATCATTGAAAAGGAAAACTTTGATTTTCTTAGCCGAATTACCAAAATTGTAGCTTTTCTATTGGTCGGTTTTGGACTGATCAGCATCAGTCTCTTTGTATTTAACCTACTCAAAATGCATTTGTCTAAAGTGCAACGAAACATCGGAACATTAAAAGCATTTGGACTTGGTAATAAAGAAGCACAGAGCATCTATTTTAATATAATTGTAAGATTTTTGCTCAAAAGCCTAGTGCTAGGCTTGCTAATTACTTGCCTTACCGGCTATGGTATAGATTTAATTCTTCAACTCAAAATGAATACTGTCGAACAGATAGCTTATTTCAGATTGATTCATCTCAATTCTATAGTGGCACTAATACTTATTATTGTAGTCGTTCTCTGGGTATCAAGATTTACAATTCGACGAATTTTGTCTAAATCCCCTGGAGATTTAATTTACGGACGATGAAAATAAAGCATATAACAATAAGTAGCTGTAAGAGAATTATTTTGCCGACAATTTTCGGTATGGTATTGAGTATGTCTTGCCATGCACAATTGGGCTCGCTTCAAAATAAGAAAGTGTTACAAATGCCTGTTGAATATATAGAACCTTCAGGCATTGTACTTCCGAAAAATGCGGATAAATTACCACCCTCCGGACCAAAAAATGACTGGATCGTATATTCTGATCGTGATAATAACCCAACCTATGCCTCGCCAGGCGGAATAGAATACAGACAGATAAATTTTATGGAAAGTTTTTATGTCGTAGAAGAAAAAAATGAATTCCTTAGACTAGTGAAGTGCAAACCAGGGCTTGTAATGAATAAGGCGAGAAAACTCAATGTAAGTAAAGCAGAGGATTATGGCTGGATCAAAAAAGATAAACTGCTCTTGTGGAAAAATGCTCTCTTTAATAAACAGGCAAATTTATCGCTTAAAGCACTTACTGTAAGAAACCCAGAGGCACTCAAAAAAGGACTTGAATACGATAAGAAACAATTCAGACTATTTAAAACCCCTGAACTCAAAAACTATGTTGATGATGAAATTGAGCTGTTTGAGTTTCTGTTTATATTTAAAAAAGAAAAAGATAATTACCTGGTGGGGGCAGTAAAAAACTTGAACCCATTTACAGAAAAAGAAAAAATTGGATGGATATCGGGGGATTTCATACAGGTATGGCAAAGCAGGCTTTGTATTGAACCCAATACCAATGAAAAAGCCGTCGAAGAACGAAAAAATGCTCAAATAAAAGCTTATGTATTTAATAGCTATGAAGCAGCAAATAAATTGAAAACCAACAAATCAGTTGAGACAGGTGACATTATATGGGATAAAGATAGTTTTAATATTAAACATCCAACTGATTGGTGGCGGTTTCCGGTAATCACTAAACAGGATAACGATATTTACAGAATAGGGGTCATTGTAAATATATTTGATGGTAGAAACCATAGACTCATTCCCGTTAAAAAATACACTAAACTAGAAAGGGATTACAGAGGTATAAAAGGTCATGAAGAGAGCGTCTATGAGTTGTTCATTGATACGGCATATGTACAAAATAAGCCTGAAACGCTTACGGAACCCTTATTTGATTATTTGTATCTGCTTACAGATGTGGAAGTTTACAACTTAATACAAAACTTAGAAAAATTTTCCGAGCATGATTTTCAAAACTATCATGATGATTTCAAGAGTATATGTAGAATCATAATACAAGATAGATACGGGCAAGATGATAGGGATATTAACGATAAATGGAAATTAAATGACTTAATATCGGTAAAATCAGGACTGCCAAATTTTGAGAAAAAACTTAGTAACGTTAATCTGACAAAACTGATTAATAAGAAAAAAACCTCTGATGAAGATATTCTTCAGATTCTAACTTATCTGGAAGATAAACTCAATAAATTAAAGGATATCTGGGGAAATCCTGAACACCTCTTTAGGTCTGGTAATCACACATATTATTGGATACCTTTGGAGCTAATACCATAGATTGTTTAACCGCCCAAGCAAAATATAGATTTATGAAAAAAATAATGCTGTTTTTTTTAATTATGTACTCCTTTACTGGGCATACATATGCACAATCAATCTACCTCGATAAATATTATATTGTGGGGAGCGAACAGTTAAGTGAAAAACGCCGGGTACAAATTGAAAATATTAGTCAGGAACTTTATAAAGAATTTGAAAAAGAATTGATATATAAAGAACTGAAAAAAACTTCCGTTGATGCGGACCTGATTACCCAACAGACTAGCTTGTATGGCACTGAAATAAATTATGCTGTTGATAAAAAACAAGTGATATTTGGTAGAATATTCCATAATAAAAATGGCAAATCTCTGAATATTATCACTTATCTCCACGAAATAATAGACGGAGAGGTTCAGACCAAAGCACTCAAAACCTTTGCCTTAGATCAAAAAACCTCCGAATGGGAAACTCTTGCTAGTCAAAGAAATAGTATTGAACTGATTAGCAATAAATTATTTCCTGGAACCGAATCCAAGATACCTCCATTGGCTTATAATAATAGCGAAAAGACAAGTGTCGATGCGCCTGTAATTGACGAACCATGTAGTTTTTCGCCTGGGATATTACTAACATCTGCTGGAGTGTTGATAGGAGGAACATCTCTTATTTTTCGCAAAAAAGCAGTTAAAATATATGATGAAGATTATGCACTCAATCTGGGGACAACTGATAATTTGGAAAATTTAAACCGAGCCAGAAAAAATAATCGCTTGGGGCACGGACTTGCAGCAGCGGGCATTATTACAACTGGTGTTGGTGTGTATCTTTGGGGAAAATGCAGTGGTAAAAGGAAAAAAACAAATGAAGGACTAGGAATGAATTGCGGCAAACTTCAGTTCACGCCTAGGGTAGAACTGAATAGCATGGGAAGTTTTGCAGGGGCAGAGGGAATACTTACTTACCGATTTTAAGAATGAATAAATTTTGAAAATATGAAAAATAATACATGGGTATATATAATAATATTGCTATTACTTAATCTGGGATGCCGATTGGAAGAACTTGAAATTCCTTGTACAGGACTCGAG
The DNA here is from genome assembly GCA_020627965.1 of Saprospiraceae bacterium. Taxonomy (GTDB): domain Bacteria; phylum Bacteroidota; class Bacteroidia; order Chitinophagales; family Saprospiraceae; genus JAHDEO01. Next base: position 14,918 of record JAHDFX010000098.1, read on the forward strand.
AAAAAATATACGAATAACAGTAATTTTTCGGCAAAAGATGTAGTAAAACTAGCAAATGGAGGATACATGATTTGTGGAGAGGTAAAGAACTCAACCGAAGATGATATTTATTTGATGAAAATTAATGATGACGGAGAAGTAGAGTCTTTTAAGGTAGAGGTAGATGAAACGACTAATAAAAAGTGTAAATCAATTAAGGTAACTGATAGTGGTAATCTGGTAATATGTGGTTCAAATAATGGAATTCCATATATAGCTGAATACAATGCAGCAGGAGAGCAACTGGCAGAAGTCCCATTTCCAGGAGATAAATTAGGAGAATGTGCATGCATCCAGCCTATTCAGAATAATCGTTATGCTTTTGCAGGAAAATTACAGAATCCTTCAGCAATGAATGTTTATGCAGGCATTGTATCTAAATCCGGAACTTTATGGAATCTACAAAAAGAATACAAGCCTGCACCCCGAACAGAACCAGAAATTTCACTGGATATTGAACCGTTTTCAAATGGCTATTTTGCACTTGCCGGATTTTCTTATAACGCTATTCAGATAGGACAAAGCACTGCTGTACATTATTACAGACTTGATGATAATCTGAATTTGATAGCAGGCTCAGAAAAATTTCATCATCTAGGAGAACATCTGGACGTAGCAAATGAAATGATTATAGTAGATGATAATGAAATAGTGCTTACAGGAAAAATGTTTATCAATAATCAAGGTCTAAATATGTTTGTCGGGAAACTTGATATTAACGGTAATAACCTTATTGGAGAAGGGGAAGTATACCAGTATGGAGGAACAGAACTTGATGAAGGAATGGATATAATTCAAACCGATTCTCCTGGTGAAGCCTTAGTTGTAGGCTATACAAAAAGCTTTTCTTCGGGAGAAAAAGAAGAGCTATATGTAGCCCAAATAGATATAACTAATGGAAATACTAAATGGGAAAAAACTTTCGGGCGGAACGCTGAAGATTGCAGAGGACTAAAGGTTCTTAAAGTAAACAATTGCGGTTATATTATAATGGGATACTGTGCCGACCAGGGGAGAGTAGCTCCTTATATTATAAAAATAGACGAGAATGGTAATTCTCTATAAAACTGTTAACATTTCAGAATAATCCGGTATGTAATTTTAAGGACTTAAAATTACATACCGGATATGAGTGAATCAAAAATTAAACTTTGGAAATTTATAGGGCTCTATTTGTTAAGCCTTGTCTTGGTTGTAGCAGCAGTAGTAATGAACCTGGACAAACCCTCAAAGAAACACGCCTCAAAAAACGATACTAATTTAGAAAAACAGCAGTTTGAAAGAGACAAGTTTTTATTTAATCTTGAAAAAGTAAATCATTCTTTTAAAGAATTAGAGCTGCTGAACAGAGAAATGCTGATAAGTCGATCAGATAAAGACGCACTTAAAATGGGGAAAATTCAGACCGATATTGATAAAGTTATTATTAAAACACATAAGAATATTCAGAAATATCAACTATGGTCTAATGATGAACTACATATAGAAATATTCAATCACTTAGAGAAGGAACTGGAATTTAGAAAAGCTTATTTTGAATTGAAAAAAGAAAACTTATATACCGAGGAGGAGTTGTCTCAATGTAAAGGCATCACTGTGTCAATGTAAAAATATTTTCATCTGTAGCCAATACGAATTTTGCGATATTTTATAAGTAAAAGTACAGACTAAAGATATATTTTTATATTTTTACATTCAATGATTATGTAAACAAACACACACAATTGCAATCTCATAACTTCAATATTTTAGGTATATTTTAATTGACTACCTTGATCCTATGGAGCCAACCAATCAAAAAGCATACAATCAGGCATTAATTAAGTTCGTATTTATGTGGACTTTTACTACTGCTATGATAGTCATTGCCTTGCTTAACCTTTTTCAGGGACCCAAATACAAAAATAAAAAATTGACGCAGCAAGTAAAGCAATTAAGAGCCGACTCAATACAACAACACCTGCTAATCAGCTCCCTAAATGAAATAGATTCTACCATCGAAAGCTTACTAGGTGCATATGACGAGAGAACAGTGAAAAAATTGGAAAACCTGCCAAGTCAGAAAATAGCCAGTTCCGAAATGAAGAACCAGCTAAACGATATTAGTCAGAAAATGGCAGAAGTATTCAGGGAGAAAAATGAAGCAAAAGAAGGAGAGGCAGAAGTCTCTGATAAATGTCAGGAAGAAATTGATCGTATAACACACATGCATGACTTAGCAAAACAGCAATGGCAATTGGACATGACAGAACTTAGAATCCAACTAACCAGTCAATAGCAGCAGTAAAAGAAGATAAAACATGTCAATAAAAATATTATCAATTGGTACAGTAGTAGCGCTAGCAACACTAGTGTTTATGCAATTGATATTTGGTCGATTTAAATCTAAAATAAGAAGCCAGACAAAGAAGGTGCGTCTTCTTTCACTAGACTCGATTCTATACCTGTTGTTATATGTTCTGATTCTTGCTGTACCAGTAGTCATGGTAGTCATTAATCCTGGCGGCATTACGCTGAATTATATCATTATATCTGTTTACGCCTTATTAATGGGCTTATTGCATACTTCTACATTTTATAAAATAGTGAAATGGGCAGAAAAAGGAGTAGATATTTTTCCAGATATCCTATACACGACCGTCATCACCTTATTAGGCAGTATAGTTTTGCTGGAACTAATATCCATGTTTGCAGAATCAGTTAATGGCTTTGACTACAGAGTGGCTTATCGCTTTACATTATTACCTTTTCTGATTGGAATTCTTTCGGTGAAAACACTGTTTTTACTAAAAGAAGTACCTGAGTTGGATTATCCAAAATTCAGAATCAGTAATGGGAATAGAAATGTCTCGCCACAACAAATAAGAAATTCTACACAGATTGAGGCTGTACTGAAGATGCCACTAAGCAACGAAACCGAAGAATTGACAACATTTGATTGTAAACTGTTAAGTGATGTAGAATTTGGCATAGTCATGTATATGATTGTAGACCAATACAATAGACGACCCGAATATCCTGACATCAATACCTATGATAAAAATGGAAAGGAATACGAATATCTTTTCTATTTCAAGCCGGGGTGGTTGGGAAGAAAAAAGTTTATCAATCCTGAAGCATTTGTGCTAAGAAATAAGATCAATAGAAACGATATTATTATCGTTCAACGATACGAACAGAAGAATAGTCGATCATAAATAAAATATATAAATAGCATGCTAAAAAGTAAACTTCCTGTCAATTGGGAAAATGGTATGATGATTAATGCCAATCATTTGGTAGCTATGAATGATTTTATTATCAGTGCCACCCACAATGCAGCAGCTGTTCGGTTTAATCCCATTAATTATGGACTATTGCCCTCGAATGATAAAAGACAGCTATCATTGGAATTTAACTCGGAAACCCCCAGAGAATATTTCAGAATTGAGCTGACCCGATGTATTGCCGTGATGCCCAACAGCATTATCGTAAATATCCAACCCGAAACAGTTAATACAGGAGTATATAATCGAAATAATTTAGTTGTCAACGTAGACCTCAATGAAAGTAGAGAACAATATTTACTGATTTACCTGGAAGTTAATCATACATGGGAAACGGTCGGAACTCCTGCGGAGAATGAGCAATTTGATCGAAAACCATTTCTGAATATCACTCCAAAACTAAGATACACAACCTTAAAAAATCCGGAAGAAATATCAGATAAATATGGCAATAGTCAAAACGTACTACCCCTTGCCCTTTATGATACTCAGGATAGAACACATCCATCTCTTGTAAAGTTTATTCCTCCTTGTATGAGCCTTGATGCTCATCCGCCTTTATTGCATCTATTTGAAGAATTACATAAAATATCTGAAGAATTACTGGGAAATTGCCGTGAGGTAATGTGCTTGGTTCATGAAGATTCACAAAGGAAATTCCATGCACAGGTTGCTGTAGATATGGGAGCGGTGCTACCGCCTATACTGAACGCTTTGATTGATATTAACAGTCAGTTCAGAACAGCATTAAAACATGCTCCACCAGTGCAACTCGTACAGCTATTTAAGCGTCTTGCTATTGCTATCCGAACAGGATTATTTACCCTGAGTCAGGGCAGGCTTAGAGAAATGGAAAACTATTTTGCCGAATTTTATGGTATACCTGTAGATTTTATGAAAACAGCGAGTATTCTGGAAAGTGCAGAATACTCGCATGTAAATATTTATCATTCAAGCTTCAAAAAGGTGATAAATCTTCTAAAAGTGTATTCCAATTTATTCGATGAAATGGTGAAAAAAGGACTTAAAACACCCGAAGCCGTTAGCCAACAAGGCTATCAGGAATATAGTGGCGGATCGGTTGAGTCTACACCCAAATCTGTAAAAAACAAAAAGCCAGAACCAAAGCAGGAACCACCATCTGCGGGTTCTCCTGATTGGCCAAATCTAATATAAAAATAGAATGTGAGTAGTTCTTTTACAGGATTTTAAGAATAAGAACTTGTATATTATTAAATGAGATTGTATATTTATAATTATAAAATAGACAAATTATGGCAAAAACATTATATGGACACACACTGGGAGCAAATATAAAAGAAAAAGAAGTTTCTGCTGGTGTACAAATAGTTCCGGATAACAGAACCCTAATGGCTGTACAACTCAATGATGAACCAGACGTGGAAGCAGCTCCTGAACGCTTAAAAAGTATGAAGGAAGTATTTGAGCATTATGAGCCAAAATGCGAAATTGATATTAAGAATAAAGAGGAGGAACTTGAAGATATGGTATTTAAGTTCAACACAATAGAAGACTTTACCAAAAAAGGTGTGATTGAGCAAAGTTCGACTCTTCAGGCACTAGAGGAAGATGAAGGTGTCTATGCAAAATTTAGAGACGTACTACAAACCAATGAAAAGCTTAGAAACGTTATATCTAATCCTGAGCACAAAAAAGAATTTATTGAATTATTGGAAGCTTTGATTGATGAACTTGATGGAGAGTAGAACATAACTCCTTAAATTAAAGCGTTTTATAAGAATAAGCAAAATTTCACAAACTAAGTCGACTATTATGTCAGAACAAGCAAATAAAACTGCACTGCTCGAAAAGATAAATGAAAAAGTTGCCGTCCTCAAAAAGCAGGGAGGTTTCGGAATTCTTAAAGGAGTTATCGACGGCAAAAAAGGTATCAGAGAAATAGACCCTAAGGACGAAGCACGCCGTACAGCCTTCCTAACCGACGAAGATAAAGCAGAAAAACGTAAAAGATTAAAAGCAGAATTGGAGATTCTTAAAGAACTGGTTACTGCCGAAAACCCTGTAGAGGAAGCAAAAGTCAAAAACGAAAAAGTTACAGCTCTCCTCAATGAAAATTTGAGCAATATCTTTAAAGAAATTAAGTATTTAGAAAAGTCCTATCGGTCTATAGATTTGTTTTTCCGCAATGCAGGAGAAAAACAAATCAGAAATATATACTTCATGAATGTTCCTGTTGAAGAGTTTGCCACTGGCAACTCAACACTCCGGGACACACTCGAAAGTCACTTTGAAGAAAATTATGATCGATTTTCATTGGAAGATAACTACTCCCTCTTTGTAGTACCAGGGTATCTGGGAGATAATCTGGATTATTGGAGTAAATTAGCCTCGGATAATCGAATGACTTTAATAACCGATTTTACCGATGAAATAGAATTTGAAGATGTGTTGGATAATATCGAGGAGAAAAAACTAGCTGGTAATGATCGTTCTAAGGCAAATACGGTCTTGACTTGTAATTACATCGTAGTCAGAAAGAAAAATGATGGGGTTGAAAACGAAGACTTAGTGATTCCCGCTTCCACTGCACTAGCAGGTAAAATGTATAGCGGAAATGGCATCCAACCGCCAGCCGGAAGAAAGTATGGTAAACTTGATGGTGCATTGGGAACACGTATGGCACTCCTAAGGTCGCAGGCAGATGCTATTGATAAAAAAGGTATGGTTCCAATTATTTTTGAAAAAAATTGGGGCGCACCAACTGCTATGTCTGATACTACACTTGCTTCTGAAAGTAAAGATCCTGACCTGAGAGCATTAGGAGTCGTGAGAGCCAAAGATTGGATTGCAAAAGTATTACTTGATTATTTCAACGGACAGACCTTCGAGATATTTGATGGAAACAAACGTAAGGAAATTAAAAAAGACCTTAATGATTTCTTCAAAAAAATCAGTGGATATGGTGGCTTGATTGAAGATTATACAATTAAAAAAATTGAGCAAGATCCTCAAAATCCACAAATCGCTAATATTTCAATTAATGTTAAGCCTTATTTCGCTACAAAACATTATGTAATTAATTTCTCAGGAACCCAGGAAAATATCGAAGCACAGGAGGGAGAAGAAGGTTAATATTCTCCAGCTTTTGAGAGCACCTTAACCATCCAAAACTTTACTGACCATCACCAGTCGTGCAATGCGTATTTTTTAATCGCATCGCCGTCTTTCAAGTATAATAAAATCAATTTTCCCGTGGAAAGTGTAAACTTTTCACGGGAAAGCGTTTACATTCTTATTGCAATAAGTATATATGAGTAAGTACTTAAATTGTTTTTTAATAACCTAAATCAATTATCAAGTGGCAGCTATAATTAAAGCAACATTCAAAGTAGATGGCGACGAGTCAGAAGTAGTAGCATTATCTTATTCGTTCGACCAAAATATTGACAATATCGGACAACCTGCCGGTGAAGTTCGAGGTGGACAAATAAAGGTCTCTGTAGGTTCTTTAGGGAACGAAAAACGTTTTGGCTGGGCAGTAACCTCAGATATGAAAAAAAACGGTGAAATTGAATTCACCGATGCCAATGGTAAAACCCTGAAAACCTTAAAATTTGAAGATGCTTACTGTATCGGCTATACCGAAGCCTATAAAGCATTTACAGGAGCAGCGGCGGGAAAAGTCAATGTCAAAGATAGTGCAATAGAACACCTGACGCTATCCTGTAGAAAACTATCTGTAGCCGGGGAATCTCACGAAAATACCTGGCTGTAGAAAGTTCTAAACACTAATAGAGCGTATGAGTTTGCTCTAAACGCAGCGTAGCTCTGTTATTCATCATCAAAAACCTAGCCTCATGGCAACAGTAAAATCAGCAAGTATCATTATAGGTGGTCAAAAGGT